>JAZRTH010000552.1:0-6390 GCA_045651945.1 Thermoguttaceae bacterium | reverse complement strand
TGCTGCCGTGGAATGACAAATCAATAACCCCTGAACTCAGGCTGGCAGAAGAAACTTTTAGCCAGTCAGTGTCAACATTATACCCATCATCTAAAACCGTGCAGTCATTAAAATCGAAACAGATAGTTCCGCCGTTAAGAGTCAGCGCGCCAATATTAACTGTTTTGGATGCAGACGTATCGCCAATTACAAACGTTCCGCCATTCAAGACGACGTCGATACCGGTCAGACTCGTTCCCGTCTGGAACTTTCCTCCCGCAGTAACTGTAACCTGGGACGTCGCCAGACTGGCTGTACTCGGCACAAGGAGCGTTCCGCCGGAAACCGTAGTTTCTCCGGAATACGAATTGGAGCCGGAAAGCGTCAGCTTGCCAGCGCCGGATTTGACAACTGAACCCCAGCCGGAAATGCTGTTACTAAACGTCTGCGTTGAATCGTGAGCAAATTCCAACGTCCCGTTATTCTCAACTGCGCCCGATCCCAGCGTACCGGCGCCGGTCAGTTTGACCGTTCCTTCGGAAATCGTTGTCTTGCCTGTATGCACATTAGCGGCAGAGAATTCCAGCGTACCTGCTCCGGTCTTTACGATTTCTGTTGCATTCGTAAGCGCCCCGTCAGTTTGGTACAAGGAATCTTTAACTACTGCTGAAATTATAAAATCAGAAACGTTGTCGTTAATCGATGCGGAAACGCTGGTTATTTCTGCAACGTTGATTGTTGAAACCGAAGTTCCAGCTTTTATCGTATCGCTCTTGCCTCCAAAAGCAATTGTGGCGTAATCTTTATTACTGGCAGAAATTTCAACTGGCAAGCCAGCAGAACCATCGGCGTTTCGTTCTACGTTGATATTATGAAATTTATAGGCTTTCCAAACTGAAGCTCCATCTGCTGCATAGACTGACGCGCCATTTTTTAAGGTCAGGTTTTGAATGTAATTATAAACTTGACCGGAATTTGAAATCCTTCCACCGTCCAAAACGTATCTTACACTTTGATCATAATGAGCGTTCGCTATTAAGTTGTCTACTGAAATAACGAGTTCAGCCCCATTGCCGATGTTTATTGTTCTTGATGATGAATTGGCGCCCAAACTTGCGCTTTTAGTAACATTCAGCGTTCCGCCTGAAATTGTTACGTTGCCGGTAAACGTGTTGGAACCGGAAAGAGTTACCGTTCCAGTTCCAGACTTAACAAGATTCCCCGCTCCGGAAACGACCCGGTCAAACGTAACAGCGCCGCCTTCGCCGTTAGAGTCGTTGTCTTTGAATTCCAGCGTTGCGCCGGAAGCAATGCTGACGCCGCTTGTAGCGGTAAGATTCCCCGCGCCGGATAAAACCAGTTTCCCTGCGCTGATAGTCGTACCTTTTTTGTAATCGTTGTTGGCGTTAAGAATCGTCATTGTACCGGCGCCGGTTTTGGTAATGCCGCCAGTTGTGCCTTCGTCATAGATTCGAACGGTTGACGTCAGCGTTGCGTTTTCTTCAACATTAAAAGTAACAGAACCCGAAGTTGAAAGGTTTAACCCGGAAGCGTCAGAAATGCCAGACGCTGTACTTTGAGTGAGTTTCCCATTAGCCCCGCTATAGGCATGAAATTCAGTTGTGGTTTTCGTCCAAATGTTTGTGCCAATTATAAGTTCGCCGTCTCCATAAAAAAGCATGTTGTTAGAGTAGCCGTACAGGCACATAAATCCTGCTCCAGTTGTGTCGATAACGCTGCCGTCATAAAAATAGAATCCCCAAAAACCGTTATTTTGTGAATTGAGCGAACCGGCGCACGTCAACTTCAGCGTTCCGCCGCCTTTTACTACAATGGCTTTATGATTACCGGAAGCGATATTTCCGCTCTGCTCGAAAACCGCGCCATTTGTGAGTGTAAAATTGGGGTCTGAGCTGATAGTGAGCGCACCGGTATGTTTAGCGTAGTTCAAAACGCTTCCGTCAAGAGTAACGCCGTTTGAACTGGTAACAGTCCAATCAGCGCTTAAATCTGCCGTAGCTGCGTTATAATCAGCCCAAAGCGACGAACCACATAAGAACGCGACAACCAATGCCGAAACAGAAAATCGGACGTATGTTAAAACGCGGGTTGGGAGGAACGAATGAAATTTAGCCATGTTTTTACTCCGTATTTGAGCAAACCAAGGGGAAATGATATTTTAATCGACATTCCCGCCATCTTCGCGACGACGGAAATCTGGATTTTGGGTATTATACAACACTATATATTATACACCAGATTTTTTAAATTTGAAGAACTGAACTAAAAATTTTTAGAGAAAAATTCTGGGAATGATAAAATAGGTAATTTGGGGATGTGCTTGCGTTTCGGAGTGCGGCGCCTTGGCGCCGCTTTCATTACCAGTACCGCCACGAACGACGATAAAAGAATATTCGTGCCGATAACGCGGTGAAAAAATATGTAATAATGATTTTATCAAAAACAAAAGTAGTTCGTACGTCATTTGCACGAACTACTTTTTGGGTTGTTCTCAACGTTATTTCTGGAAAAGCGACGCCAAGGTGCGAAGCCGCACGGGCGAAAGGACAAGGTTATGTTTCCGAAACAGCCTGTTTCGAAGATACCCACGTCCAATCAGGAACCGACCTTGTCGGACGTCGCACTCCATATTACATCAGATCGAGGTATCGCTTGACGCGGTCGACCAGGACTTCGTCTTTGCTCTTTTCGACAACCATCTTCATGGCAGGTTCGAACTTGTCTTTGTGCGGCTGACGCAGGAAGTTGTGGTGCGCCAGTTCGGCGATAGCTCTGTAAACCGTTTCCGCCAGTTGTGGATCGTTGGCGTAACGGAGGACAAAGTCAAGGCTCTTCACGTCGCGAACGGAGCCGACGCGGGAAATAACCAGATTCTTTTCGTCAACGCGGGTGGCAGCGTCAAACGCCTTTTGCAGTCTGGAAAGTTTGTCGTCAACGGAGAACTTTACGCCAATCTGATCGTCCGGGAGGGAAACGACGCGGATAAAGGCGCGCAACGCTTGAATCTGCTGACCGTTGTTGTATGCGGAATTCTGAGAAATCGCATACAGGTCGTCGGCGACTTCCGCGTTGGGCCAGTTGCAAATCGCCTTGATCGCGGCTTCTGTAACGGCTTTGTCGTCAGACTTGAGCGCTTTTTCCAGCGCCGCTTTCGCGTCAGCGCCGCCAATGCGTCCGAGGCAGCCCAACAGGGTCGCGCCGGGATACTGTTCCATTTTCGCAACAACCGCAGACGCGTTGCCCGGCGTCATGGACGCGATAATCTTTTCGGCTTCTTCCTTGTCGCGGCCGTTGGGGAAGAGAGCTAAAACGTCGATGAAGTCGTTGATCTTGTCAAGTCCAACGAGCTTTTTGGCGTTCTGAAGCAGTTCCAGACGGTTGGGGCAGTCCTTCGCCTTGGCTTTGCTGAACAGCGTGCCGGAGATGTCAACGGAGCGTGACGCCAGCATGCCGGAAATGAATCCGAAATCGCCCTGTTCGCAGTTTGCCAACGCGGCAATAAGAGCTTCGTCAAAGCCGTCGGACTCGATTCTGGACGCAACCAGCTGAGCGGCTCCGCGATCGTGGAATTTCAGAATAAGCGGAATCTGGTCTTTCGTGCCGAGCTTTTCCAGAGCAAACAGCGCGGCACGTTTGACGGGGTCGGTTCCTTCCTGCATTTCTTTGCAAACCAGCGGCAAATAGGCTTTGTCGGAACGGATGCCCAGGTTGGCAAGCGTTTCAACTTTGAGCTGTTCGGAGAAGTCGTTGTATCCCTTGAGGAAGTTGTCAACGTCCGCCTTGGACGCGTACGGAATCGCCTGCGGCATTTTCGTTTCGGTCGGGACGTTGTACGTTTCCGCGAAGCTGGTCAAGGCGCTTTTGATAATCAGCTGAACTTTCGGCGCAGCGTCTTTTTCGGCGGCTTTGAGAGCGTCAATTGCTTTGGGCGTGCCGATTTTAATGAGCGCATGAGCCGCTTCGTCGACAACCAGAGCAACGTTTTTATTCAGACAGGCGGCGATAGCGGGAACTTCGTCGTCGCCGGCAATCCACTGCAGGTTGCGGAGAAGCCACGCCTTGGTTTGAGCCGGCAGGTCTTTGCCGACAGCGTCTGTCATGAGTTTGTTCAAATGCGCTTTGAGTTCAGGCTTTTTATAGGACTGGAAAACCAGATTCTGGAAGTTCTGCTGAACGGTTTGCTGCTGATTGACCAGATCGCGGTTTTTCATGTCGTCGCAGGTCATCAACGGGAGCAGAGCGTCAAATTGTTCTTGCGTCAGGAGCGGGTCAACAGGAAGCGGAGCCTTCGGATCGAAATCGGCGAAAGCCGGGCTGACAGCCAGAAATGCAATCGCTGCCAAAAGGGTGTAAATGTATTTTCTCATGGTATTGTATTGAATGTAAAATTGTGAATGTTACAATGGAAAACGCTGTTGAAACCTCTCAACGCAATTAAATTTCAATCGTGTACGGAGCGCGCTGAACGCGGCTGACCATCTTCGTTGCCATTTCGTCTCCGACGAAGACCATCTTGTCGGCGTCGTAAGTCAGGTCGCGGCCGACTTTATAGGCGATGTTGGCAATCTGGCACAAAGCGGCTGTCTGAGCGCCGTAGAAGAAATCCTGGAACGGACGAAGCCGGTTGCGGACGCAGTAGGCGAAATCTTCCGTAATGTTGCCGGCGCCGTTGTGATAGCGTCTGCAGTTGACCGCGTGAAGCGGCTTGATGACGTTTCGAGATTTATTGTGACGGTATTCGCCTTCGGTTCCGATAATTGTAACGTCGTGCTGACCGTTTCGGTTGTGGAACACTTTAACGCCGTTGGGCAGAACCATCATAACGCCGTCCGTTGGGTTGGCTTCTGTATGGGGCTGATAGACCTTTTCCGGAACGAGGTGATCCATTCCGCAGACGTACAGAGCGCCGCCGAATTTATGAGCGCCCCAGTCAGCGAGGAATCCGTTGCCGTATTCGGAGAAGTTTCGCCAGCCGCCGCCGTATGAGCCGGACATGCGTTCCGCGTTGAACTGCGCCCACGGAGCCTGACCGAGCCAGCGGTCCCAGTCCAAGCCGGCGGGAATCGGCTCTTCCGGAAGGTAACATTCGCGGCCGGGGTTGCCCAATCCGCAGTGAATCTCTTTGACTTCGCCAATCGCGCCGGACAGAATAACGGGCGCCATGTAGCCGTAGTCTTCCATAACGCGCTGTGACCCAGACGAGCAGACGCGGTTGTACATTCGCGCTGCCTTGACAATCTGACGGCCTTCCGCCAACGTCAGCGTCAGGGGCTTTTCAGAGAAAACGTCTTTACCCGCCTTGCACGCTTCGACGGCGATCTTGGTGTGCCAGTGGTCTGGCGTGGCGATTGAAATCGCGTCGTATACCGGGTCGGCAAGAATGTCTTCGTACATTTTGTACGTCTTGCAGTCTTGATTGTGGTATCTGTTGTCAACTCGGACTTTTCCGCTTTCCGCATGAGCGTCGTAGCAGTCGCAGACCGCCGTCAGACGGAAATTGTTATTGCCGCAGAAACTGCCAATGTGATCGTTGGCGCGGTTTCCGATGCCGATTAGAGCCAGGTTGATTTGTTCGTTTGGAGCTACGCCGCCGTCTTTGCCCAGAACGCTTCCGGGAACGACCATAGGCGCAACCGCCGCCGTTGCTGCAGCAGCTAGAAATCCGCGTCGATTAAGTTTTCGATTGGTCATAGTTAAGTTTCCTGTATATTTCTAATAGAATAAACGGAGGGCGACGGCAACAACCATCCTGCCGTCTGATTAATATCTATTTCACCCGATTTGAGAGAAAATTTCAAGAGGGATTATCAAATTTTTGAGAAATAATTACAAAATAATTGATTTAAGTGTATGAATTTACAGGCGATAGAAGGGGGCGATGATAGAGGGACGCTTTGGGTTTTTAACCACCGTCCCGAACATGCCCTGCGCCAGAGCCAAAAACGCTGGGAACAAGAGAAGAACCGCTTTAGCGGTTGAGAGCGCTTCGCCGGCGTCTTCCGAGATTCTTCCGAGGTTATCTTGACAGGATTCCGTTCTCCGTTTATAATTATCTATATGAAAATTCGCTCAATATTAATTCTGCTGACGGTTTTGACGGTTCCCTGCGTAGGGCCTGCTCAGACGGATTCCGGCTTGGCGTATTCCGAGGCGGCGAGAGTTGACGCTGTCAAACGCGGCTTGAAGTACTTGACGGCAAGTCAGAAACCCAATGGCTCGTTCGGTTCCGGGTACTACGACGGGGACGCTGCCGTTACAGCGCTGGCGGGAATGGCGTTTATTTCCTCCGGGGACGTCTGCGAGACGCCGGACGCGCCGTCGTCAAAATGCGTCAAGTATCTTTTGTCAATCGCCCGACCTGACGGGTTTATCAATCGCCCCGCCACAGCA
>JAZRTH010000551.1:0-4227 GCA_045651945.1 Thermoguttaceae bacterium | reverse complement strand
TACGGCGACATGAGCCAGCGGGTTATGCAAACGCTGGCGTCAACGGTTCCGGAAATTGAGCAGTACTCTATTGACGAGGCGTTTTTGAATCTGACGGGAATGCGAAACGTTACAACGGAGTTTGCCGAGTCTATCGTTGACCGCGTCAAACTCTGGACGGGAATTCCGATTTCGATTGGAATCGCCCCGACCCGAACGTTGGCAAAAGTCGCCAACCGTCAGGCGAAAATGGACGGCGTGAAAACCTGTCTGCTGCTGGACGAATCAAAACGAATCGACGTTCTGAAACGCTTTCCGGTGGAGGAAGTCTGGGGCGTTGGACGCCAGCTGTCCGTCAAGCTGGAACGGATGGGAATCCGGTCTGCGTTAGACCTCGCGCAGCAAGACCCAGTTCAAATCCGCAAACGGTTTACCGTTATTCAGGAGGCGATGGTTCGGGAACTCAACGGGGAATCCTGTCTGGGAAATCAGCAGTCCCCGCCGACGGCGAAAAGCATTCAGACGTCACGCTCGTTCGGAAAGCCGCGATACGAGTTCGACGCCCTTTCTTCCGCTATTTCGACGTTCGTTTCCCGCGCAGCTGAGAAACTCCGAGAACAGGGGCAGGTCGCCCGCGCCGTTGACGTCTATATTCGCACCAGCCCATTTCGACCGGTCGCGCAATACAGCGCGTCAACCGTCGTTCCGCTTGGACGCCCCACCAGCGACACGCTTTTGCTCACTCAGGCGGCTCTTGACGGGCTTGCCAAAATCTTTCAGCCCAACTACGCCTATCAGAAAGCGGGAATTATTCTTATTGACCTGTCCTCCGCCGCTGTCAACAGCGCCCAGCTGACCTTTTTCGACGACCCGGAAGAACTGGAACGCCGCGCCGGACTGATGAAAACCCTCGACCGACTCAACGAAAAATTCGGCCGCAGCGCCGTCTGTACGGGAACTCAGCTTCTGGACGATTCCTGGAAATCCGTCCAGCAAAACACGTCCCCCCGCTACACGACTGAATGGGACGATCTGCCGGTTGTAAAATAGGCAAGCGTCAAAATTCCTATTGTCAAATCGAGTATTTTCTGGTAATATATAATAAGAAAGCTATTGAGCAGCGAGAAACGATAGAATGCAACGTCTCACATAATTCTTCTCGCAACTCGCTACTCGCAACTCGCAACTATTCACCACATCGCCACAAGGAGAGAAACATGCGTTGTACATTGATGAATATAGCCGCCTTTTTGGCTATGACTCTGTTTATGTCGTCCTGCTTTGCAGACGACGCCCCTGTCCTGACCAACAACGCGCCTGCTGTTGAAGCAGAACAGACTGCGGACGCTGAGACGCCAGCTCCCGTTGAAGATCAGGCTCCCGTTGAAGATACGGAAGCGGAAGCAAACGTCGATGAAGCGACTGAAGAGGAAAGCGTCGATTCTGAAACCTATCCCGTTCCGGAAAACGGAACTCCGGCAGAATACCTGGCGTTTATCGGAAAGCTCATGCTCATTGAACGTCCGCACGATCAATCGCGGGAAGAAATGATTGCTCATTTCACCAAGCTGTGCAACGCTCAAGTCGCAGCGGCAGATAAAATCATCGAACACAAAGACGCTACTGACGAGCAAATTCAACGCGCTGTCGCCGTTAAAATCAACAGTCTGAAAATTCTCATCAAAGCGGGAGATAAAGACGCGAGAATTCAACTGTATTCCATGCCCGGTCAGCTCGAAAAAGTTGGGCAGTCTCAAATTGCGGACGAAATTGTCATGGGATTGATTACTCTGACGTTCCAGGACGCCAAAAAAAGCAACGACTTTTCAGAAGTGGAAAAGATTATCGAACAAACAAGTCAAACCATCAAAAAGACGCCTGCGGATAACAAAGAGAAACTTCAGCGTTTGTATCTGATTAAACTTATTTGCATCAAAGGACTCGGACAGCTCAAAGGCGTAGACAACTCTGAAGATTTTGAAGCGGTTATTGCTGAAATCAAAGAAGCGGGTTTGTCTGATATGGTTGAAGACATCTTCATGGGCAAGCTCGCCAACGCATTGTCGGAATCGGTTGCTCAAAATGATAAAGCCAAATTCGATAAAACTGCAAAAGCTGTTGACGACATGATTGCAGACTATGGCGAAAAAGCCAATCTCAAAGTGGCGGCAATCGCTTTCCAGACGGCTTTCACCGAAGAAGTTTTTGACGCCGACGCCGCTGCCGCTCGTTATGAAAAATACGCTGCCGCTTTTGAAAACATTCAAGACGCCAAGATTCAGGAAATTATTAAAACCATGCGCGGGTCCGCCAAACGCCTTACCCTCAAAGGAAAGGAATTGCCTCTGACCGGAAAGACTATTGACGACAACGATTTCAACATGGCGAATTTGAAAGACAAAACGGTTCTGGTCTACTTCTGGTCGCCAGCAGTTCCGCCAAGTCTGGACGGATTAAAATACCTGCGACTTGCCTATTCATCCTACCAAGCCAAGGGATTTGAGATTGTATGCATCGCTCTGGATCAAGACAAAAAACAGGTTGCAGAGTTTGTGAAGAAGCACAAATTCCCCTGGATTAATATGTGGGAAAAAGACGCTCTTATTGGCGACGTTTGCATTAGCGAATACTATGGAATCATCGCTCTGCCGTGCATGGCTCTGGTTGGAAAAGATGGAAAAGTATTCTCGACAGAATCCCGAAACGATTACCTGGTCGAAACGCTGACCAAGGAATTTGGCGAACTAACCGTCACAGAAGACGATCTCGACGACGAGGACGCAGACGTTGAAAATCCTGCTGAAGTCGAAGATGATGTTGACGTCGAAGAACCTCTTGACGTTGAAGAACCTCTTGACGATGAAGAACCTGCTGACGTTGAAGAACCTGCTGACGTCGAAGAACCTGCTGACGTCGAAGATGCCGCGGATATTGGAGACGACGTCGATATCAAAGACGACGACGTTGACTTTTGAGAGCGTCTCTTAGCCAGGAGTTAATCAGGCGAATTAACCATGTCAAGCAATCCGTTTAGTACGAAGTTTACACGTCCGGGAGCAATCGCGTATCAGTGCGCTCCCGGCAAGTCAATAGCATACTATGCGGATTGTTTTTTATCCAACGATCGGCGCGGGCAGGTTGTCGGGCCGCACGGAACGGGCAAGTCCACGTTTGTTAGCGCCCTTCAAAAAGAGTTAGCCGCCCGCGGTCTGGACGTTCATCTTGTAACGCTTCATTCATTTGACAAGAGCGGATTAAACAATCTGCTAACGCTGCAGCCCGGTTCCATTTTGATTCTCGACGGTTTTGAACAGCTTCCGTTCTGGCGTCGCTTTAAGATTATTCATTCAACCCTCTGGCGCAATATTGGACTGCTGACAACGTCGCACGTCTCGTTTGGTCTGCCGACATTGCTGGAAACAAGCGTTGACCTTGAAACCGCTCAAAACCTGGTTCGAACGCTTACCAGCTCTGAACCGCCTGAAAATCTGGAATCCCTCCTGACAAAACACAACGGCAACCTCCGCGAAGTCTTCTTTGAACTGTACGACGAGTCAGAGGGAATAAACAATGAAAGGCGGTAATGAAGTGAGCGTTAGCGAACGGAATTACGCATTCGCCGTTAGGCGAACTTGACGATGGGTTCTTTTTGGTTCGCCTTCGGCGAACTGCGTAACTCCGCTCCCGTTGGTCGCTTCGTTACCGCCTTCCATTAATTGCCTATTGCCTCCCCTCCCCCTCCTTGACAAAACCGTTTCTTCCCGGATAATAATTTCATATTATTAATATAATATAATGTCAGTTCAAGACGACAAATCAGAAAGTTGGAAGCGGGTTCCGCTTTCTAAATTGTCTGACAAACCTTACCACTTTACCACAAACTACTTACCATGTCAGAAACCTTAGCTTTGAATACGATTCGCACGTTGGCGATGGACGCCGTTCAGGCGGCTAACAGCGGACATCCCGGCACGCCGATGGCGATGGCTCCGGTCGCGTACCTGCTTTATAACGAACGCATGAAGTACGATCCCGCTCATCCGCTTTGGCTGGGCCGCGATAAATTCGTTCTCTCAATTGGGCACGCTTCAACGCTGCAATACGCGCTGCTGCACCTTTGCGAAGTCGATCAGCTTGACGCCAACGGCGTTCCGACCGGCGAAAAAGCCGTTACGCTGGACGATTTGATGGCGTTTCGTCAATGGGGTTCCCGCTGCGCCGGGCATCCGGAATATCGTCACACTTCCG
>JAZRTH010000550.1:0-2183 GCA_045651945.1 Thermoguttaceae bacterium | reverse complement strand
TGTCATGGCGATTCAGGCGACGTTTAAGCCCGTCGTTTGGGTGAAACCGTCGATTCTCTTTCTGGTGGACGATTCGCAAAGCATGAACCTGCCGCAGCAGTCTGGCGACGCTCAAACCAGAAAACAGGCGATGGTTCAATGGGTGGATAAGAATACAGACGCTCTGGAAAAGCTGTTACAGAATTACCGCATGTTTGAAAGTTCGTTCAGCTTCCCGGACGCGGTTGCGGAAATTACCAGCGCTGCGGACTGGAAATCGACGTTGGAACAGCGCTCGGCAGATGCTTTGACGTCCGACCCGAAAGGCGCGCTGGCGCACAGCGTCGATACGCTCAGTTCTCAAATTGACCGCCAGACGCTTTCTGCCGCGTTTATCCTTTCCGATGGCGCAACTGTCGGTCAGCCAGCGACGGATTCAGAACAAGTCCTTAACAATCAGCGTCAGTCCGGCGTCAATCCGAAGGTTTTTGCCTTGGCGCTCGGACAGGACAAGCCGATTCCCAACGCTGCTATAGAAAACGTCAAGCTGGACTCCGTTCTCTTTGCCGGACACGAAAATGAGCTGGAATTCCAGCTTCGCGCCGACGGCTTGCAGGGAAAAACTGTCAAGGTTGAACTGATTCAAACCTCAAAGCAGGGGACTCATAATCCCTTGGTTGCGGGTTCGATGGAAATCAAGATTTCGTCGCCGCATTTTGTTGCGGATTTGTCGTTCAAGGTGGTTCCGCCGGAGCCGGGCGAGTACGAGTACAAGCTGCAAATCGTCAATCGGGACGACGAGTTTATCAAGGCGGATAACGCGGTTACTCGTCAGGCGGAGGCGGAAGATCGGCAGATTCGGGTTTTGCTCATTTCCGGGTCGCCGAACTGGGAGTTCCGCTATTTGCGAAACCTTCTGGCGCGGACGGGCATGGTCAAGCTGTCTGTTGTGTTACAAAACGCGTCCAAAGAATACGTCAAAGAGGATTCCTGCGCTTTGGAATCGTTCCCGACCTCGGCGGAAAGCCTCAACGAATTCGACGCCCTGATTTTTATCAATCCCATTTTGGACTGGCTGACGGCAGATCAGCAAGACGCGTTGCGGGAATACTTTTCTGGCGAGTTGCGAGAGAATTCAACCAGAAAGGCGATTATATGTTTCTGGAACGCTCAAACGGACTTTGCGCCTGTCGCGGCGCTGGACGGCCGCTTGATTCCGTTTGACGTCAGCGCAGCATCCGCTTCGTCCGGGAAGATTCGCAGCGCTGCGGCGATTTCCCCGCTGGGACAGACCACCGCATGGCTTCAGATGTCGTCAAAAGACAAATTCGATTGGTCGACGATGCCGCCGCTGGGCGCGGTCGTTTCGGTCAAACAGCTTAAAGCGAACGTTCAAACCCTGTTGACGACGGCGGACGACGCCTCGCCGTTGCTGACGGTTCACGACGTTGGAAACGTTCGCGTCGCAACCGTTTTGACGGATTCTCTGTGGCGATGGCGTCAGGGAGCCGGCGAGGCGATTTACAACCAGTTCCAAATCAACCTCGTTCGGGCGATGGTCAAGCCATCTGCCGACAGCCGCGTTGAAAAGCCGGTCGAGGACGCTGTCGTTCCGGAAGAATGGCGTAACACGAGCGCTGATTCCGCTGCGTTGTCGGAACTGTGCAAGCCGACCGGCGGGTTCGTATTCCGCCCGGCGGATAACAAATCCGTTCTCAACGCCGTACGTCCAGACGCGCCCCGGGTTCGCGTCGTCCGCCCGCCTGTTGCGATATGGAATCAGTTTTGGCTTTTGGCGCTTTTGCTCGCCGTCCTCCTGTTTGACTGGTCGAGACTGTACTTGAAAAAGGAATAGACGTTTTTGCAATCCGAAAAAACTATGCTGTTATCCCGATTTTATTTCTGGCGAAACGCGTTGACCGCCGTGAGCATTCTCGGCGCGATTTGGGAGACGTTTGTCTTTTTCCTGACGTTTGGGTTTATTGCCGGCGTCGCCGATTACTACTATAAATTCTCAATTCAAACCAGCGCCGATATCCTGATTTTGGAAATCGTTCTCAGCGCCGCTTTTTTGACTGCTTTGCTGTTACGAGCAAGAAAAACAATCCAAAATTCAGCGTCCTCGATGGAGCAATATCTTGGAATGCGCCCCGGCGAACTAACAGCGGCGTTGGAATTTCAACAGCGAGGCGCAGCGGTCAACG
>JAZRTH010000549.1:0-3429 GCA_045651945.1 Thermoguttaceae bacterium | reverse complement strand
CCGCCGTTGCCATCGCCGCTGCGGTAATCGGAATTGGCGCGTTTTTAATCATCATTCTCAACTGGGGTCTGGCTTTCTGGTTGATTATCGATAAAGACCTGGGCGTTTCAGAAGCTTTGGACGTTTCTCACAAAATCACGTACGAAAAGAAAGCGACGTTCCTGGGCGTTTTGGCGTCCAGCGCAGGCGTTGTTACAGCCCTGACTTGCGTAACGCTCGGCATGGCGATGGTTCTCGTTCCCATCAGCCTGCTGTTTATCGGAATGTACTACATGAAAACCGCCATTCAGGAAATGGTCATTCCTGGCAAAACGTCTTTGGGCGCTCATCCCAGCCTCTACGGAAACACCGGTGAACTGTCCGACGAATCCGACGAGGAAGAAGACATCCTCTGAGTTAGTTAGGAGTGAGAAGTGATGAGTGAGGAGTTACGCAAGCGACTCCTCACGGTTTATCTCTCCGCCCCAAACCAGAACGCCAATTGATGAACTATCCACGCGACCGGCAGGATGGTCGCCGTAAATCCGGTTATTTCCAGCCATTGCCGCAGCGAAAGTGACGTTGTTCGGAATATCTGACCGATTCCGTAATAATCGCTGAACTGGACCATGACAATCTGAACGACGGTAATCACAATAATCACGCCGATAAACAGACGATTTTTTCTCAGCAGCGTAAACGGGTTCTCGTTATGGAACAGGGCGCGGCAGTTAAACTTGTGCCAGAACTGGAACATGACAAACGTCGTAAAGAATACCGTCAGCGGCTTGAGGTTATCCGCAACTACTTTCGCATTGGTTAAATCGCAGCCAAACTGGAATTTCTGTTCGCCCGGCTCCAGGAACCAGCCGAAGTACAGCACGCAGCCCAGCATGGCGACCTGAAACGCGCTGTTGCAAAGAATCGTAAACCACATTGAGGGCATGATAATGTGCGCGTGACGCGAAACCGGCTTTCTGTGCATCGAGAACTCGCGCGGCGGGTCGGTACTGTAGGCGATTGCCGCGAACGTATCCATAATTATATTAATCCACAACAGCTGCGTTACCGTCAGAGGGAGGGAAACGCCGACCAGCGGCCCGATCAGGGCGCATGTCAACGCGACGAAGTTTACGGATAGCTGGAACTGTAAAAACCGCTGAATGTTCTGATACAGCGTTCTTCCCCACCAAATCCCGGTAACGATGCTTTTAAAGTTGTCGTCAACCAGAACGATGTCCGACGCTTCCTTTGCAACCTCGGTTCCGGAAACGCCCATCGAAAGCCCAACGTCTGCGAACTTCAGCGCCGGCGCGTCGTTGGTGCCGTCGCCGGTCATGCCGACGACTTCCCCTTGATAATGCAGCGCCTTCACCAGACGCAGTTTGTCCATCGGGGTTGACCGCGACAGAACCCGCAGACGTTCAGAGACGTCTGGAAGCTGCTCGTCTGTAACGGCGGCAAGCTCCTCGGACGTCAAAACCAGCTCGCCGTCCGGCGTATTCTCTGTATAATCCGCAGACAAAATCCCGCACTGTTTTGCAATCGCAACCGCAGTCGGCTTGGCGTCGCCGGTAATCATTTTGACGCTTACGCCCGCCTGCTGACAACGCTCAACTGCCGGCGGAACCTCCGGTCGAACCGGGTCTTCAATCCCCGTCAAACCGAGCAGAACGTATCCGGGGCAGGATAAGCACGCTTCCGGCTCTTCCGGTTTGAAGCAATTATCACACATCTTTTTAGACGCTATCGCCAACACGCGCAGGGCGCGATTCGACGCCGCGGCAAGCTCCGATTCGATTTGGGATTTGTACGAGTCAATCGGGACGTCGGCGCCGTCGATGCGAACGAACGAGCATTTGTCCAGAATCCGTTCCGGCGCGCCTTTGATATGACAAATCAGAGCGGGAGCGTTCAGCCCGTCCGTCTTCTCTTCAACCAGAACCATGCTCATCTTGCGTTCGGAATTGTGCCCCATTTCGCCAACGCGATGAGCGGACGTTCGAACGGAAAGATAGTCCGTTCCGAACTCGGTAAACAGAGCCAGCAGGGCGCATTCCGTCGGGTTCCCGATTCTCCGAACCGCGATTTTTCCGGCAGAATCCGTAAACCGTTCCAGGTTGGCTTCGCTGTTGATACAGACCGAGTTTACCAAATCGCGCCACAGAGACGTAGCCGTCAGTTTGGAGAACTGGTCGGGAGAATACGACTGACCGTTTGCCCAGAACCAGACAGGCTGCATTTTGTTTTGAGTCAGCGTTCCCGTTTTGTCGGAACAGATAACCGTCGCGCAGCCAATCGTTTCAGACGCGACCAGCTTTCTGACCAGACAGTTCTGACGCGCCATTTTGAGCATGTTCATCGCCAGCGAGACTGTAACCATCATCGGCAGTCCTTCAGGAACGGCAACGACGATAATTGTAACAGCCACGACAAAAGCGGTCAAAACCTGCTGAAGCAACTCTATCGCGGCAGAGTCGTAGACGTCGTAAAAGCCCCACGCGCTCACGCCGACAGCGTAAGACGCTACCGCCATCGGAACGGTCGCCAAAAACTGGGCAAACCAGCTTGTAAGGTTCATGTCCATTGAGGCGAAAAACGGACGCAGAACAAACCGCATCAGCAAAACGCCCATCACGACAGACGCGCCGACCAAGCCCCATTCCAGCCCCGTCTGCTGAACGAATTCTTTAACAATCTCGCTTTGAAATAGCGTCCGGATCGACATGCACGTAAAAATCGCCAACGCGCCGGAAACGCCCAGAATACTGATCTGCTTGGCAAGACGAGAGAGCTTTTCCACCAGCGGCGTAACAGACTTCGACTCGTCGTCCGCCAGATTCGCGGCAATTTTCCCCATCTGGGTTGAATCGCCGACTTTTACCGCCAAAAGAACGCCGTGCCCATCGTTGACCATCGTTCCGCGGTATACGCAATTATTCTCGTCCGCCTTCTCGAAGGCTTCCGCGTCAACTGCAAACGCGCTGTCGCCAGAACCGGGAATTACTATCGGCGACTTCCGCACCGGAGCCGATTCTCCCGTCAGCAAGGACTGGTCGATTAAAAGCCCCATGCTATCCAGCAGAAGACCGTCCGCCGGGACTTTGTCGCCCATATCCAGAACAATCAAATCGCCGGTTACAACGTCGCCGATGTGCGTCGTCGTTATCTGACCGTTTCTCAATACCTTGACGGGAATGTCCTCTTTGACCTTGTTCAGAGCGTCAAATTCCCCTTCCGACTTGCGTTCGCTGAAATACCCAACGGCGATCGCCAAAAACACCGCCAGGAAAATGCCGATAGATTCCGTAAATTGAACGTCTGTATTGCCCAGCGCGTACTTTTCAATCGCCGTCATCGAAAGAGAAATCACCGCAGACGCCAGCAGAATAATAATCGTCGGGTCTTTGAACTTCTCCAGCAACTGCTTCCACCACGGCGTTCTCGGCG
>JAZRTH010000548.1:0-1195 GCA_045651945.1 Thermoguttaceae bacterium | reverse complement strand
AAAACAATATCAATCCGGACGTCGTGATTTACCTTTCCGACAACGAGTCCTGGATTGACACCGACTCGAATCGACGTTGGAACAGTTGCACGGATACTGTCGCTTACTGGGATAAACTGCGTACGGTGAAGCCAAACGCTCGGCTTATCAATATCGACATTCAGCCGTACGGTTCGTCCCAGACGCCCAACCGGATGGATATCGCCAACGTCGGCGGATTCTCTGACGTTGTGTTCGACTTTGTCGCCCAGTTTGCTCAAGGGCTTTCGCCCCAGCATTGGGTTGAACAGATCGAACAGATCAATCTGGACGAGCCGGCGAAATAGCGCGCCGCATTAACCCGAAATACGGTAAGGAAACGTTCTTTGCTTGTTTCCTTGCCGTTTTTTTTTATTTTGTCAGTCTATTATTTCTTTTTCACTCTCAATTCCTGATTATTTCTGAAAAACGCTCTTGACAGAATTTCAATTTGGATAATAATTATTAATAAAAAGGAAGCTGGTAGTTTTCCAATCGTTGAAACAGTTCGTTTCCCTGGCTGTCAGCTTCGGCGGTACACTATAACCTAATTATCCTACCATGAAACGTTTATTCGCTATGCTTGCCGTAATGGCTTTGGCGCTCAGCGCGTTGGCGTCTGTTCAAGCGCAAGAGGCTCCTGCTCAAGAAGGTCTCAAACCGGTAAAATACGTATTCCTGTTTATTGGAGACGGCATGTCCTCCCCGCAGCGGCAGATGTGCGACAATTATCTAAAGGCGATTGGTCAGCCGGGGATGCTTATGAACTCGTTCCCCGTTAAATCCCCAACGACGACATGGTCTGCCAATAAACTTGTTACGGACTCTGCCGCCAGCGGAACGGCTATCGCCTGCGGCGAAAAAACCAACAACGGTCGCATTGGAATGGATGCGTCAGGTACGCGCAATCTGGAATCCTCCGCTTACGTTGCCAAAAAGACCGGTAAGAAAGTTGGAATTATGACAAGCGTTACCCTCAATCACGCTACGCCGGCAGCGTTCTATGGCAATCAGGATGACCGCGGAAAGTATTACCTGCTCGGTCTGGACTTGCTTCACTCCGGGTTCGATTTCTTCGGCGGCGGAGCGATTGACAAACACGACGACAAACGATACAAAGATAATATTGGCGACGTCTATAAACAGACGTTAAAAGCCGGTAAAGACTTCAAGGGCG
>JAZRTH010000547.1:0-1937 GCA_045651945.1 Thermoguttaceae bacterium | reverse complement strand
GGAACAGTCGCTTCGATTTCCGGAGCTTCCAGTTCCGGAACCTCAGGAGCCGGCATTTCCGGAACAGTCGCTTCGATTTCCGGAGCTTCCAGTTCAGGAGTCTCTAGCGCCGGCATTTCTGGAACGGAATAACCTGAGTCCGCCTCATCAAAAGACGGCGGCGCCAAATCGTCCGACAGCCCTGGAGGAACTATGGGCTGATTGTTATCATACGTTTGGGGATTATTTCGCACTGAAGGAGAATAATAGTCGTCAGAAGCGGCTGGCTGAACAGGACGCTGCATTCCGCCACGTTCAAAACCTGTTCCTGGAGTCGAATTCATCGGACCAGAGCTTCTCATGCCCGGCGTTCCTGAATTCGGGTCAGAGCTTCTCATGCCCGGCGTCCCTGAATTCGGACCAGAGCTTCTCATACCCGGCGTTCCAGAATTCGGGTCAGAGCTTCTCATGCCCGGCGTTCCAGAATTCGGACCAGAACTTCTCATGCCCGGCGTCCCAGAATTCGGGCGAGAGCTTCTCATACCCGGCGTTCCTGAATTCGGGCCAGAGCTTCTCATGCCCGGCGCCCCTGAATTCGAATCTGTATTTTTCACACCCAGATAGTCTGACTTCGAATCAGCGCTTTTCACATCCGGAGAGCTCGAGTTTGTTACCGGATTTGTTAAATCGGGAGTTTCTATCTTTAAGGCTGTACTACTGGAATCCTCGCTGACGCCCTTCTGATCTGAATCGCCAGAAAGAGCCGTCTGACCGTTTGAACCGTTCTCTTGTTCATTGACGGCAACGGCGTTTTCATCGCTCTTTTTGATTCCATTCATCATTGAAGGAAGGACAAGCAGGAAAACAACAGCCGCCGCTCCGATGGAACTGAGCGATAAATACAGTCTTCTTCGACTGTCCGGCTCTTTACTGGCAAAGGCGTCCGGCGCCGCATTGTCATTGGCAGAACTGGCTGCCGATTCTGCGTCCCAAATATCCACGTTCTTCTTCCGGGACTTTCTTTTTCGAGAAACCGTCGCCGGTTCGGAACCAGACGGAACCGCGCTGTCGCCGTCCGCTTCTGCAACGGCAGGAGACGTTTTCGCAAACGGCTTTTTTATTCCATTCCAAACGCCAGCCCACCATGAAGCGTTGAAAATCCGCCATGTTTGCCACGCATGCGCAGGCCTTGTTACAATCCACAGAAAACAGGCGGCAATTCCCGCCCAAATCCAAACGGCGCCAGATGCGATTTTTGACCACATCCAGGCAAACCCGTCCTTTGTTTTTTTCACTGCGGATTCGCCTGACAACGTCTTTTTGCCTTTGAATTTATCGAGAACCCGGTTACTCTTCTCTTCTTTAGCCTTTTGCTCCGCTTCCAGACGCTCTTTTTCTTTTTGCTTTCTGTCCGCTTCCGCCTTTTCCGCTTCCAAATCTCGAGGCTGAACAGAGCTGACGCTTGCCCCGTTTTGCGACTGCGCAGTTATAACCCGACCGCTGCCAGCCTTCTGCATGGTTCCCGCCATGGAAGGACCAGACGCTTTTGCCCCTGCTGTAACGCTCTGCACGATTTTGGCATTGGCATGCTGAGGCGTTACGCTTGAAGAGTCTTTGGACGAATCGGAATTGTTCTTTTTCCCATTTTGAGAAATCGGCTGACCAAACAGCGACAACGGCGAAACGTTGATTTCAATATCTTTACTCGATTCGGACGAATCTTCCTTTAACTGCGGACGCATTTGACCGCGAAGTTTACTCAGCAAATCAGAAGCGCCAATATTTTTCTTTGCAGTCGACTCCGCAGCAGCGTCTATTTCGCTGTCCAACTCGTCGTCTTCATCGTCTTCGTCTGACTCGTCTTCTTCCTCTTCTTCTATAGCCTCGTCGTCAGACTCGTCTTCGTCATACTCGTCGTCTGATTCTTCCTCGTCTTCCTCATACTCCTCGTCATATTC
>JAZRTH010000546.1:0-1427 GCA_045651945.1 Thermoguttaceae bacterium | reverse complement strand
ACAGTCTGCCCCCTTTGACCACTCGGGAAAACCCCCTTTATTTGTCGACGATTTTTCACGTCCTTTGTCTTTTTGTCGGCTCGTTGAGAGCTAGCGAGGGGAATCGAACCCCTAACCTGTTGATTACAAATCAACTGCTCTGCCGATTGAGCTACGCTAGCAAGTTCATCTCCCAGAATTACGCATAATATACACATCTTTTGAACTTTGACAAGCCCCTTCTCGCTCTTTCTTGCTAATTTTTTTAAAAATTTTTTGATTATGCCGTTTCTACGGCGAATCGTATGGGTAAAATAACCACTTCAGGGGACGTTTCAACCAGCTTTTTCAGCTTCTCCAGAGCGCGCGTTTCAATTTGACGCACGCGTTCTTTGGTTACGCCCAATTCGACGCCGATCTGTTTAAGCGTCAGCGCGCCGCGGTCTCGAATGAGTCCGAATCGGTGAGACAGTATTAATTGTTCTCTTGGATCCAGCGCTTTGAAAAGCAGTTTGACCTGATTTTCCCGCATGGAAAAGATTTTGTCGCGAACGTCCGGGTCGATGGGCGTTTCTTCAAACGTGGAGTTGAAATACTCGTTTTCCGTGGACGGGTAGCGTTCGCGCTGTTTGTGTTCCGTTGGGATGGTTCGAGCAAAGTTTTTGATAGTCGCCCAGCTGGCGTAGGTGCTGAACTTGTTGCCGCGGGTGTAGTCGAACTTTTCTACAGCGCGAATAAGCGACACGTTGCCGTCGCTGACCAGGTCGAACAGGTTGTCCTGCGGCCCGATGTGCTTTTTGGCAATCGAAACGACCAGTCGCAGGTTGGCGGCGGTAATCTCGTTTTTGGTGGCAATGGAATCGTTCCAGTACTGTTCAATCTGATTCAACGCTCGCTGCTGCGGGTGGGTGACGTCTAACGTGTCGCGAATTCTGGACGCCATGAACTTTTGGAAGTTCATCTTTCTAAACAGATGCCGTTCCTGCAGGGGCGTCAAAAGCGGGATTGTATACAGATTCCGCAAGTACGGCGGCAGGTCAGGGGGCATTCGAGTTCCCCGCATTTTCTTTTCCGGCGAGGGAATCGGACCCAGCCAGGATTCGTACAGATCCGGACCCGCCGTCTCGAATTCCTCAGACGCAATGTAGTCCAGCGGCAGCTGCTGGATTTTCTCGGTGCGAATCGTCGTCAGAATACGCTGCATGACGGGAACGGAGCGTCCGTACTTGGGCGCGATTTGTTCGACCGTTTCTCCCCGACAGTACGCCTGATATATACAGTCTTGAGCGTAGGGCGTCAGCGGCGTTGAGGAATCGGGAAAAATAACGTCTTGCGGGTTCTGTTTGTCGTATTGGCGTATGACGTTTTTAATCGCATCGGGCGGATAGCCCAGCAGCTCGCCGATTTGCTCTGCCGTCTGATTCAAAGACGCGCCTCCGGCGGCGGCT
>JAZRTH010000545.1:0-12986 GCA_045651945.1 Thermoguttaceae bacterium | reverse complement strand
ATTTCTGTATCAGCGTGAAGATAAAGCTCGGATTGCTTTTGAGCTTTGTAACAAGGTCGTCGCCGCTGACGGCTATAAACTGCGCCGCCTTCGTTTTCCCCAGCAGACCGCAGTTCTCAAATGTGTCGCTGATTTGCGTATTGAGTTCGTCGCGGTCGGTCAATACTACGATAGTAGGCGACCCGGCGGATTGGCGGCGGATCTTCTGCGCCAGAAACGCCATCGAATAGCTTTTGCCGGAACCTTGAGTGTGCCAGAAAACGCCCAGCTTGCCGTCGTTGAGCTGTCTCGCCTCGTACGCTCTGACCGCTTCGTTGACGCCGAGGTACTGATGGTTGCGGGCAAGAATCTTTGCCGTATGACCGCCGGAATGGTCGAACAGAATGAAGTTCTCCAGCAGGTCGAGGAAATTCTCCTTTTTGCAGATGCCGCGCAGCATGGTTTCCAGAGCCACGCTGCCCTGCTCTTTTTCATTTAGACGTTTCCACTCATGGAAGAATTCATACTTGCTGCCCAGCGTTCCGACTTTCGCCTCGACGCCGTTGGAGAGTATCAGGAACGCGTTATAATAGAACAGATGAGGGATCGTGTCGAGATAGTCCGTGTAATTATCGACGTAGGCGTTCTGGACGTCCACAGTGTTCTTTTTCAGCTCAATGAACAGCAGCGGCAGACCGTTGACAAAGCCGACGATGTCCGTGCGGCGGCGGTACTGGTCGCCGTGAATCTTCATTTCCTTGACCGCAAGAAAATAGTTGTTCTCCGGGCGCTGGAAATCGATTACAGCGGCTTTCTTCGTTTCCGTTTTGCCGTCCGGACGTTTGACCGTTACAGGGATTCCGTCGCGGATGAGAAAATACTTTTCTTCGTTGATCTGGAGCAGCGACGAGGTGGAAAGACGCTTTTCCAAAGCCGCCTGCGCTTCCAGAATCTGCTCGTCGGTAATCCATGGATTGAGCTTTTTCAGGGCGTCGCGAAAATACCGGACAAGCAGAATCTCCCTGTACGACTTTCTGCTGAACGTTCCGTTCTCGCCGAGCGTTTCCGTATTATGTGCGAATTGCACATCCCAGCCCAGCTCGTCCCGGAGAAGGTTCCCGGAACTTTCCTGAACAAGTACGTTTTCTGAATAATCGTAGCTCATAGTTTATGCCTCAAATTCATGAAAAATATCATTTTTCAATTCCTGATAGACTGCCATATCTGAAGTGATAAGTTTTGACAATGTATCCCTCATGATCATCTCTCCAGAATTACCACAACCTGTAATTCCGAGCATTTTCTTCCCCTTCGTACAAATATCATTTGCAGCAGATTTGAAATCATCTCGGGGATTCCCACGAAGATTAACGCTATCCTCCATTGCCTGTTTTTTGATGGAAAGAAGCTCTTCTGCCTTTTCTTCCTTGCCAACGCTAATACACCACTTTTTCAATACTTCATCATCCAGAAGGTATGCCTCAATATGCCTGCGGGATAGCGCCTTCACGCCTTCTTGTGCTAAATCAGCTTTTTCTTCTGTACTCATGTCATCTTTATCTACGATTTTGATAATTCTTGATTTGGGGGCTATTCTTCTTACAAATTCAATGATCTGTTGCTCTTTCTCAACATTATCACAGTTACCCATCGAATAGAACAAAGTACTTGGATAATCTTTTGAAAAAATATTCGTGTAACATCTTGCGTCAAAATCTTTTCGTTTCTTTCCTTGTTTACTTCCTTCGCAAAACACAATTGTTTCTGGCGCTATAAAGGGTGCAAAATCATCCAATGTAATTTCTAGTATTTTGTTCCATAAAACAGAATCACATCTGGACGGTGTAATAGTTACGGGTTCATCAAAATCATACCCATCAAAATTCAAAAAAACGACTTCGTCTGGATGCGACTCCGAAAGACGCTTTGCTTCTTTCATCATACCGAACGAATGAGTAGCAATCCACAGCTGTGAATTATCGGGTACAAGATCGAATAGTATTGTTAGTAATCTTGCCTGCAAACTTGTATGGATATGTGTTTCGGGTTCATCAATGCAAAAAACGGTGTTTTTATAATACTGGTTTTTAATCACAAAATCCAAGAGTAAGTCAAAAGCCGCCTTTTCTCCACCTGAAAGCTTCTCATATCCATATCGATGGGTTATTCCTTTATCGAAATAAAACTCCGCTTTATCTGTAATTACACCTAATTCAGTAAACAAAAGATCTGGAAAAAGTTTATGTAATGGTTCTCTAATTTTACTAATTAACTCGTCACGTAAAGACGCTACCGACTTATCGTCATTGTTTTTATCAAAGATTTCACTTATTGTTGCAGACATCAATCGTTGATAATTGACATCTACGGTTGAGTCATTTTGAATCATCGTTTTACTATCCGCGAGAGAAATTGGAGAAGGTATGGTTTGTAATGTATTTATTGAAATACTTGGTGTATTTCTATAAGCTGTGCGGATATAAAAAGCCTCTTTTAACTGATCTTGTGTTAAATTTTTATCATAGAAATTTATTATTACAAGATCATTTTCATGACGCTGATCATTTTTGTCTTTTCTACAATAGTCGCCATCAATATGACTTCTATATCCGTATAAAAGATGCCAAAAATTAAATGAATCAAATAACGAGCTTTTTCCGCAACCATTTGGTCCAACTAACACTACCAGTTTTGCTGTTTCAGGAATATCTTTAATGATCAAATCCGTAAAACGCTTAAATTTTTCTAAGTGAATATGTTCTATTTTCATTTTTACACCTCCATTTCATTGTTCATCAGTTTGGGAAGCAAACGATCGCGGGCTTCGGATAATTCACGAGCTTGCATTTCTAACAAAAGTATTTTATCGAAAAACGGCTTTGTAGCTGTATGAAAACGATTGACAAGCGCCGCTGTTGGAAGTAATACCTGTTTTGCACTCAACCTGCCTTGGCTAATCTTGGGCTGTGCAACGCCAGTAACAACATCAGATACTCGTGTATGGCTAAACATCATGTATATAAACTCCGTCGTGTATATACCCTTTCCCGTTAAAACGTGAGCGTGATTATTTACCCAGAATTGCCCAGTTACATATTGCAAAACAGGGTAGCCATCATCCGTAATAACCGTTCCGTCCTCACCAAGTAAAAGAAAAGTACCGTCAAATAAATAGGCATTCACATAGTCCAGAATTCCAGCTGCGCCATAATATCTATATTTTCCTTGCATTGAAGCGCGTTCCATCCCGGAGAGTGGTTTGCGTAAAGTGTCGTGATATTTGATAACTTCTTGTAAGGGATAATACCCCCATCCCTCCGGTACGCCGTCCACGATTGGCGTGTTCTCATATCCGGGGAAACGGAGGTCGACAAACCATTCCTTATACAGCCGCTGCGCCGCTTCTTCGAGAAGTTTTATCTGCTTTTGGTTGTTCTCGATGAGATTGTCATAAGCGGAGAGAATGTCCCCAACTCTCGATTGATAATCCCTTTCGGGCAGATCTATACGTATCTTTACGAGTTTGTCCCCTGGCATGTGTTTAATCGTTGTCGTACCAGAAAAATACTGGTCAAACTCGCCGCGTGATTTTGCATAGAGGAATCTATAAAAAAGCCATCTATAATCAACATCTTGCTCGTGTACGCGAACACGATGTAAAGCCTTCTGGAATTTCATTCCTGGTATTTGATCTTTCCATATTGCACATCTGCCGGGTTCTCCGCCTTCACATACAAGGATATCGCCGTACTTTAGACCATATCTTTCTTCTTCGCTATTAAGAAATCTCATTTGCGGAAGATTTTCAAGATCAAAACTGCCCCATCGGACATTAATATTTGCAAGATACGGTTGGTATTCGCCTTTGTTTTTTATTTGATCTAACATCTTACCGAGGCACGTATCGGCTATTTCACCTAAAACAACACTTCGCGTCTTCATAATCCCATCTCCTAAATCTGATTTGAGCAGAAATTCTTCCAGCTATTCTTTAGCAGGGAGCGGAAGCATGAATGCGAACACGAACGGGTTCTCATATTCATATTTTCCGGCGTTGTTTCAAATTTGTGATTCACTGAATCACGAATCCCGACGTTTTCGATTTGACCACCCATTTGACCACCGATTTGACCACTCATTTGACCACCTTTTAAAGTGCCATTTAAAGTGTCATTTAAAGTGCCAGACTGGGTTTTTACAGTGTCATTTACAGTGTCATTTACAGTGTCATTGGCGACCAGCGTTCCCTGTTTTTTCTTTGGCGTTTGGATAAATAAGTCCGACAGCATCGGACTTTTGGGCAATACTGATTGCCCCTCCAATCCAATCGCTTTCAATTTTCTCGACACTGTCGATGAAATTTGCGGATACCGGAGATAGAACATCCGGCAACGATTCAGCTGTTCGTTTTTCATAATCCCATCTCCTTCATATTCTTCGAGATAGCGTCCATCAGGTCGTTGGATTCCGCCTGAAGGGACAGGAGTTCCCGGTGGATTTCCGCCATGCGTTCAGCAAAGTCCACGCCGTCGTCCTCAACGGGAGCGACGCCGACGTACGCGCCGGGCGTGAGCGACCAGCCTTTTTCTTCGATTTCCTCAAGGCTCGCCAGCTTGCACAAGCCGAGAACGTCGGTATAAACGCCGTCCCCGAATTTCTCATAAAGCCAATGCGCTTCTTTGGCTGCGGCGAGCATGTTTTCGATATAAGCGATTCTGTCGTCGTAGAGCTGCTGAACGCTCTTTTTGTCGCGCTTGTCGGCGGCGTCCACGTCGGCTTTTGCCGTCTTGCGGAGAGCCGAAAGCTTTTCTTTCAGCGCGGAAACGACGTCGGCAAAGGAGTCCAGACAAACCGCGTCTTTGAGTTCGTCGTTCCCGTCGGCTTCGGCTTCTGCACAGAGATAATCGCGATACTCCTGCAGCAGCGCCGCGTACTTTTCCGTCTCGCCGCGATAAAGCCAGACGATAGCGTTGAGGTTCTTGAGCTGCCATTCGCTCCATTCGTTGAGCGTGCGGTCAACTACGGTATAGTAATTCCGGGCGTCGATAAAGAGAACCTTGTCGCGGACGGATTTGCTCTTTGCCCTGTCAAAGAACCACAACGAGCACGGCAGCGACTTCGTAAAGAAGAAGTTGTTGCCGACGGAGATCATCACGTCAACGCAGCCGGTGCGGATGAGCGATTCCCGGATGTCCTTGTCTTTGCCCTGACTGTCTGTAGCGGAGGACGCCATAACGAACCCGGCTCTGCCGCGCTCGTTCAAATAGGAATAGAAATAGGAAATCCACAGGTAGTTGGCGTTGCCGACCTCCTTGTTTTTGTTCACGGAAGGCAAACCGAACGGAAGCCGCCCGGCGCTTTCGCAGGATTCGGCTTTGACTTTATCGACGTTGAACGGCGGATTCGCCATGATGTAATCGCAGCAGCCGGTGAGATTATGCGCGTCATGATAGAACGTGTTCGCCTCGTCGCCGGATTTGATAACGCCCGTCAGCCCGTGAACCGCCATGTTCATCAGGCAGAGTTGGGCGTTGTATTCGACCTTTTCCTGCCCGTAGAATGTCATGGCGCTGTTGGCGTTCATGCCGGCGGCGTTGACGAAATCGCCGCTCTGGACGAACATTCCGCCGCTGCCGCACGCGCAGTCGAGAAGAACCCCCTGTTTCGGCTCCAGAATGTTGACAATCATCTTGACCAGGGATTTCGGCGTGAAGAACACCCCGTCGTCGGACGCGATGTTCTTGGCGAACTTATTGAGGAAGTATTCGTAAATTCGACCGATAATATCGCCGCCGACGTCGTCAAGGGCGCTGTTATTGAAAATACGGAGCAGCTCTGCCAGAAGCTCGTCGGAAAAGTCCGTATAGCTTTTCGGCAGAACGCCTGTGAGCTGTTCGCTCTGCGCCTCGATGAGCAGCATGGCGTTGTTGACTGCTTCTGAGAGGCTGTTTATCGGATGACCGTCTTTGTTGACAAGCCCGGCGGAAGCAACGTTCTCCGGCAGGTTGACGAGATATTCGTACTGCGCCTCTTTCGGAAGGAACAGAGCGCTCTTTGCGGAGAAGTCGCTGGCTTCTACCGGCAGCGGTCGTCCGCGGCGAGAGGGACGGTTTTTGAGTATCTCGGTTTCCACCTTCTTAAATCGGCTGTATGCGTAACGCAGGAAGATTAGCCCCAGGACAGGCATACAGTACTGATTTGAGGTCAGCTTGGACCCGGCTCTGAGCAGATCGGCGGATTCCCACAATTCCGCCTCCAGTTTACGTATGTTAATCATAGTTGTATTCTCTTTCTTCTAACGCTTAGCGTTTGAGCAGGTCAGTCCGCACACGGATTTTGGCGAGCCGGGGTGCGTAAGCCCCCGGGAAAATACGGATTTTCACCGATTGGTTAATTGATAAATCAATAATCGTTTATGTTTCATTCGATTTTTAAACACGAAAAACACAAAATAAGCGAAAATACGAAAATATAAAAGATTAAAATATTTTCGTGCTGCTTCGTTCTTTTCGTGTATTTCGTGTGATAAAACTAATCGTGAATTTCGTGTGATAAAAACTTTGGGGCGAACCAAAACTTCTCTTATTGGATTGCGTCAAAGATTGCCAGTTTCAATTCTTCGTCTGAATCGTATGTACCGTCCATAACCGCGACGATAATCCGATGAAGAAGGTCTTTACCAATTCTTCCTGCCGCGACGTGATAACTGACGTTCTCCATGTCGGAAATAAATCGTTTAGCGACAGCCATATATCCGTTTAACAGCAGAAATTGAGCGCACAACGTAATCGCTATCCGTTTGTTCCCGTCTGCGAAACAGTGGAATTCACAGGCGCAAAAGAACAGATGAGTCATCTTGCCCGCAAACGTGGGGTAATAAACGTCGTTCTGGATGTTTTGCAGAACGCTGTCTAATTTGCCCAGGTCCAAATAATCATAGACTCCGCCGCCGCTGTACTGAATCGTTTTGCGATGGATTTCTTTTGCCTGTTCCAGCGTAATATAAACAAGACCGTTCATTCTTATTCACGCTCCTTGAGGCGTTTTAACGCCTCATGATTGTCTGCCATCAAACGTTCGAATTCGTCGCCAGCGACGCTGAGAAATTTCTGGTATTCGTCCTCGTCATTTGGCTGAATGTACTCCGAGAGTTGATAGTGGAACTCTTCCCGTAAAGC
This sequence comes from Thermoguttaceae bacterium, assembly GCA_045651945.1. Classification (GTDB taxonomy): domain Bacteria; phylum Planctomycetota; class Planctomycetia; order Pirellulales; family Thermoguttaceae; genus RUG11551. Next base: position 5,829 of record JAZRTH010000545.1, on the reverse strand, counting down.
CGCGTCGCAGCTTGTCATTTTGGCGCGCGCCTGATGAATCAAAGGCTCCCAAAGATCCATGGATTCAAATCGATGGAACAGCGCTTCCGTTTCTTCTATGCTGAGAACATGCTCAAGCGCTTCGTATTCCTGTTTGATAGCGTCCGCCAGACCGCGTTCGTATTCGGCGATAATATCAAGGATTTCGCTATAGAACGTATCGCGGACGGCGTCGCTCGCCTTCAGGTCAAGGATTTTTTTATACAAGTGGGCTTTTTCCTGAAAAAAGCTCGCATAAATCATTTCTGTAAAATGACCGTATTTATACCGATCCTCTGTTACGTATCGCTTCAATGCGTCCGTAAACTGACGCCTATGGTTTACTTCCTGCAGCGCAGAACCTAAACAGTCTTTGTCTTGCTGGTCAAGATACTTCGTTCCTCCGCCTGTGGGACTGTTTATCAGATCAATGACGATATCCAGCATAAGCAGCCGCAAGGCGCGAGCTTTTTCGCTCTCGGACAACAGCATTGCAAGGTTCAAAAAAGCTCGAAAATCAAATAGCCCTAACTGACAGATATTGCCAGGGTCATCAATGTCCTTGGTAAAATCCGGCGCTGCAGAAAGGAAACTGTTCAGCTCTTGTCCTTGAAGGACAACATATCCATTTTCCGTCAATTCCTCATTGTATTGCTCAATATAACGGCTGATTGTTGCGATATCAACTTCAAAAAACGCCGCGACCGCCTTTCTGGTCAGATAAATCTTTCCTTCCCAGTTAATCCCTTCAATACCGGATTTGTCCTGAATTTCCTCAATTGCCATCTCGTTATTCAGGATATTTTGACGGTCAATTCTTGAAGTTGTCAAATCTTTATTCATAAGTTCCTCCGCGTATCGTCAAATTTATTCCAGTCCAACTCGTCCTGGAGAAGGTTCCCGGCGCTGTTCTAACGCTTGGGATTTTAAACACGAAAAACACAAAATTAGGGAAATTTACGAAAATCTTAAAACAATCCTTTTCGTTAGTTTCGTTCTTTTCGTGTTAATAAAAAATTGGAGCCGAACCAAAACATCTCCTTTGCGATTTGTCTCGCCAGCGTAACAGTTCGCCTCGCTATATATTATATCAAATGCAGATTCCCTCACAAGGGGGCGGAGATTGTAAATAATCGGCGAGCCGGGAACGTTAGTTCCCGGGTTTAGAACCGCTAACGCAGTTGGGCGGCAGAGGACTGCCGCGAGCCGGACTCAACTGTATGACAGATTATGTCATACCTTTATTTTATAGTTTTTTCGCGTTGACTATTGACATTTGATTGAATCTGTGTAATAATGGACGAAAACGGTATTAATGATAACAATGAGTTGCAAAAAGCAATAAGAACAGGTCGCATGGTTTTTGAGTTGTCCTGTTTGTTTGTCTGGCGCGATTCGTAACCCTATATTCTGCTTTAACTCCTTAAAAACTATGGACGATCTTGTAATTAGCGCATCGGCTGGAACTGGTAAGACGTATCAACTGGCTCGTCGATATCTGCAATTGCTGCTTTCTGGCGAATCCCCTCAGAATATTCTGGCAACGACTTTTACAAAAAAGGCGGCGGGGGAAATTCAGGATCGAATTTTATCCATTCTTGCAAAGGCATCGGTAAAAGATGACGATTTTAAAGCTCTTTTAGGTATGCTGGGAGAGAACAACAATCCCGCTCAACTGACTCGCGAACAGGTTCAGGACGCGCTTAAAAGCCTGCTGAAAAATCTCAATCGACTCAATATCAGCACGTTGGACTCTTTTTTCAGCCAGCGGGCGAGGTGCTTTTCTCTCGAACTGGGGTTGCCGATGAATTGGCAAATCATGGATGAATCGAAAGATAAAGAGTATCGTCAGGCGGTTTTGTCCGATCTGCTTCAGGAAAACGACGTTCAAGAGGATGGCAGCTTTGTCCGCGCTTTTCTTCAGTATGTCCGGGATGGCGAACTGAAGCGATCCGTTTTTGATCAATTGTCAACCATCGTCAACGATCTGTATTCCCTGTGGAGAGAAGCTCCTGATGAGGCGTGGAACGCTCTTAAGGTTCCCAACTGCGTACTCGACGATAACGCCTTTTTAGAATTTGTCAACAGTAAAGTTGAGGAGTTTTATGCGTTGCTGGAAGATTTGAATGAACAGTTGGCGGTTTTGTCCGAGAAAGAAGCGAATGCCGCATCGAGAAATGAAAAGTCGCAAATCAAGAAAGAAAAGACTGTAATCGAGAAAAAAGGGACGTTAGTAAATAATCTCATTAAAAAAGAAGTCAGCGTTCTTACTAAAGAAGGATTTCTTTTGGATAACATTTTTGATTTTCTAAAGAAGCCATTTGTCGGCAGACTGTGGAATGTTCGCGATTCTCAAGAGAAATCCGTACAATATAACAGGACGGTTATTCAGGATGCGGATATTCTTGATCTTCTCAATGAGATAGCGCTTAGAGCTGCAGCGTATGTGAAATCCAACTGGTTTAAACGATCGGAGTTTTATCGTTTGACCCTGGAGAGGTTTCATAAAAAATATCTGGAGCGTAAAAAGAACGCCGGCGCATTGATATTTGACGACATCCCGTGGCTTTTGACGCAGAAGGGGTTGGCTTCTTCTGAGATGAACGATTCTGACTCTTTTCGTATGGACGGTTCGATTCGTCATTTGCTGTTGGACGAATTCCAGGATACGAGTTTGACTCAGTGGCGCGTTTTAGCGCCTCTTGCCGCTCGGTTGGCGAACGGTGAAGACAGTTCTTTTTTCTGCGTTGGCGATACCAAGCAGGCGATTTATGGCTGGCGCGGAGGAGAGGCGAAACTGCTTGATTCTCTTCCGGATTGGTTAAAAATCCCCAAAAAAGATTTGAGCAAATCGTTCCGAAGCAGACCCACAATTATAGACACGGTCAATACGGTTTTCCAAAACCTCAATGACAATCCGATTCTTAAAGAGTATGCAGACTCCAATTATTGCGTAGTTCCCAGTAACAACAGCGGCTCTGTATGGGACAGAGATTTTGAAAAACACGAGAGTTCTGAAAAACTCCAGGCAGCCGACGATTTCGTGGACGGGAAGACTCGTGAGCGCAAAGTTCTTTCTTATGTAGAATTTAGTTCTGCGCCCATGGACGACGTCGCTGCGGACGCTGATTCTGACGAAGAAGGCAACAGTGACAAACCCAAATTGGACTCGGCGCAGCTCCGAATGATTACGTACCAAAAAGCCGCTCAACGGATTAAGGAGTTGTACGTTGATTCGCAAGATCTCAATTTGTCGATTGGCGTTCTGGTTAAGAGAAATATAGATGGCGCAATTATCGCAGATCTTATTAAAGAACAGGTTATTATAGATCAGAATAACAAAGAACAACATTTGGAATGTTCTTTGGAAGGCAAATCGTCCCTGTTGGACTCGTACGAAGTTTGCCAGATTTTGGCTCTGCTGAAATGGATTGACCATCCGGGAGACGTCTATTCTTATTATATTGTTTCTCAGTCTGCTTTGGCAGAGTCGATTATTGAAGAAAACCGCCGCCGTTTTGGCGTAAGCAAATGGTTTACCTCAAATGACGAAAAGAAACCGCCGGTGAGAGTTCCGCTTGAAGACGTCAAAATGCTCAATGAGATTCGATACAATCTCTTTCGCGACGGTTACGGATTAACAGTCCAACGCTGGGCGGAAATTCTCAAGAAGGACGCTGACAAACGCGACGTCAGACGTTTGGAAATTTTTGAAGAATTGGCTAACAAATACGACTCTATGGGGTCAACCCGAACAGACGATTTTGTTGCTTATATAGAAAGCGCAGCAGAATCCGACTCCTTAATTGCCCGGATTCAAATTATGACGTATCATAAGTCCAAGGGATTGCAGTTTGACATAGTCGTTTTGCCGGAGTTGGATACGGAATTGTCTCGTGGCGCAGATTCGTGTCTGGTTGTATCAGGACATGAGGATCCCGATGACCCGAGCGGCGAAACGGAATTGAGCGATAAAACCGCTCGCTTTATGCCTAACAAAATTATCCGTTACGTTAACAAGGATTATCGTTACCTGCTGCCGCCAGAGCAACAGGATTATTTTAAGGTTTCCGTGAAAAAAGACGTACAGGAATCGTTATGCAATCTTTATGTTGCCATGACGCGCGCCAAACAGGCTCTGTATATGATTGTGCCTCCGTACAAATCCGGTTCCTATGATAAAACTTATGAAGACGTCCTGTTTGGCGCGCTGACAAAAAAAGAGGATGTAAACAGCGCGAATCAAGACGAGAATGACCCCGATCGCGAAACGCAGACAAATGAAAAATTCGTTACCCGAGCGGACAAAGAACCTGGAATTGTTTATTACTCGATAGGCGATCCAAACTGGATTCAAAATACCAAAGATAAAAAGGGATTCGATAGTCAGGACGACAAAGCGGTTCAAGCTGCAGTTTATGAAGTCAGCGGCGGCGAATTTGCTTTTAAACAGAGCAATCGTTCGGTCTGCGTTCCTCTGCCTGCGACCTCCTGGACGACCAGCGCCAAGCCGTCGTCGTTCGTCAACGTTGTTACAGCAGAAGTCGAGGCGTCTTCAGGTTCAGCGCTGTCTCAAAATTTGCGGGGAACGCTGTTTCATTGCTGGCTGGCGGATATTAAATGGCTGGAAGATTATCGCGTTGACGATCAGCGGCTGATTGATCTGGGAGTCGGAATCGGTTTGCAGCAGGATTCGTTTATGGGGTTGTTGCCGGCGTTTAAATCTCTGCTCAAACATCCCAACGTGATTTCAGCGCTCAAACGGCCTAATAAATACTGGGAAGCGTATATGGAAAAGGACGTCGCCGGGATTCTGAAAGATAACGAAGAAACGGATTGTCTTGTCAGCGGCGTAATTGACCGCTTGACAGTGCATCGTACAGCGGGAAAGATAGACAAGGCGATTATTCTTGATTTTAAAACCGTTCATAAGGGAAGCAAAATAGCCGAAATTCGCGCTCGGTATGCTGGCCAGATGGACGCCTATCGTCAGATTGTCTCGAAGATGTATAACGTCAGCTCCGTTGAAACGACTTTGCTGATTCTGGAAGGGGATTTTTAAAGGTAATTTTTGTAAAGCGAATAGTCCGAGCGCTGCGATTGTCTCTTTTGTGTAATTGCAACAATCGGATTATTCGTTACCTTTTAAACTTTAATAATTTTTTTCGAGCCGGACAAAAAGGTCAAATCGGCACAGGCGTCGAAAGACTTTTGAAAAAAAGCTTTTTTTCGAGAAGAACAAGCCGGCGTTTTTAAAATCTTGGGTTATAATTCTGGTAAAAGGATTTTATAGGAATCGTTGTCGAGTTGCGGCGGCGATTATTCTGCACGGATGCATGTAAATTCACTTTAAACTGTTTAGATGAATTTTCATGCAATACAATTATCAAACAATCATTGAGACGATAAAACGATCCTGTCGATCGTTTATGCAGACGCATTGTTTCTATTGGTCTGCAGTCGCAGCGATGTTTGCTGTATTTATCTGCTGTACAACGTCTTATGGTCAAACTCAGGAACGTTACGCCCGGTCGCCTGTTCGCAGACAGACGGTTATGCGTCCAACGTTCAATTCGAATTATGATAATTATTCGAATACCGGTTCCAGTTTAAATGTTAACGCTCGACCCGTTGAGCAGCCTGTTGTCGTCAATCCGTTTGAACGATTTCTGGGAGAGGTTAGCGCTATTGAATCCGATATGATTCTGGACGCTAAAGACAATCAATTTAATCGCTATACGCTTTTTGAAGCCGCTTTGATTGCTGCGGGCAATACAGACTCAGCCAAACTCGAAGGGTATAAACAGCAAT
>JAZRTH010000544.1:0-3583 GCA_045651945.1 Thermoguttaceae bacterium | reverse complement strand
ATTCTCGCAACTCGCAACTCGCAACTCGCAACTTAGATCGGGCGACACGCTCAGCAGATCGCGGTCTTCCAGAACTTCCAGCCGACAACAGGTCGAATAATTAACACGCCGACTTCGCCGCTGTGGAGCGGGATTAAATACAGCGTCCCATAGCCTCGACAACTCTGACCTGATCTTCATTATAAAAAACTCCAAAAGCGAAGAAAAATTCCGAATTAAGCGCCCATAAAAAAGTCCCCGTCGACGGAAAACCTCTCTATATATTATAACCGCTAATTTACAATATTACAAGATTAAAACGCGCTTTTTAACAGATTTATTGCAGAAATTGCCTATATTAAAGAAAAAAACCGAGAGCAAACGCTCTCGGTTTGAGTTTTTGAACTATCTGCGCCCTTCAAGCGGCGGTTACTGGTTATCTTCCATCTTTTTGTACTTCTGATAGCTCTCTTTGGCAAGGTCGGCGCCTTTGGCAAAGAACTCTTCCGCGTTGGCGGGGAAGGTTCTCTTCAGCGACGCGTATCGGGTTTCCCCGTCGAGGAACTCGTCAAACGACATCGTCGGCTCTTTGGAGTCCAGCGTAAACGGCTTCTCTTTGGTCGGGTTGTATCGATACAGACGCCAGTACCCGGCTTCGACCGCGCGTTTCATTTCCAGCTGCGCGTTTCCCATTCCGCATTTGATTCCGTGCGCCTGGCAAGGCGTGTAGGCGATGAGAATCGACGGTCCGTCGAACTCTTCCGCTTCCCGAATCGCTTTGATAAGCTGGTTCGGGTCAGCCCCCATCGCGACCTGCGCCACGTAAACGTTGCCATAGGTCATGAAGATGGCGCCCAAGTCCTTTTTCGGGCTTTTCTTGCCGGAACTGGCAAACTGGGCGACTGCGCCAATCGGCGTCGCCTTGGACGACTGTCCGCCTGTATTGGAATAGACTTCCGTATCGACGATAAACACGTTGAGGTTCTCGCCGCTTGCCAGGACGTGATCCAGCCCGCCGAACCCGATATCGTACGCCCAGCCGTCCCCGCCGAACATCCAGAACGTCTTGCGGGCAAACTGGTCTTTGTGACGCAACAGTTTCTGAATCAGAGGTTTGGAGGGATCGCTTGCGTCAGCTCCTAACTCCTCACTCCTCACTCCTAACTGCATAACCAAAGCGTCCCCAGTAACCCTTGATTGCTCAAAGTCCATAAACGCCGCCAGCCACGCTTCGATAGCGGATTTCAGGTCAGCGGGAACGTCCAGTTCAAGGAGCTGTTCCGCGGTCATCTTCTGCATTTCTCGCTGTTTTTTGACGGACAACGCCATGCCGAGCGAGAATTCTGCGTTGTTTTCAAACAGCGAGTTGCTCCATGCGGGACCGCGTCCGTAACGGTTGGTTGTATACGGGATTCCCGGCATCGGGCTGCCCCACGCCTGAGAGCATCCGGTCGCGTTTGCCCAATATACCCGATCGCCGAAAAGCTGAGTTAACAGCTTGGCGTAGGGCGTTTCGCCGCACCCGGCGCACGCAGCGGAGAACTCCACCAACGGCTGGCGGAACTGACTGCCTTTGATCGTCCACGGGTTAAACACGTCGCCTTTTTCGGACAGGTTGAGAGCGTAATTCCACTGCTCTGTTCGCGGACCGATTTCGTGATACGGTTTCATCGACAGCGCTTTGTCTTTCGCCAAACACGCGTTGACGCACGCGCCACAGCCGGTGCAGTCCGCCCCGCTGACTTGCAGCGTATATCTCAGCCCCGGCTTCGTCTTGACGGGAATCGACTCAAACCCGTCCGGCGCGCTTTTCGCTTCGTCCTCGGTAAGCAGGAACGGACGAATAACCGCGTGCGGGCAGACCAGAGAACAATGGTTGCATTGCAGGCACCTGGACGAGTCCCAGACGGGAACCTGAACGGCGATGCCGCGCTTTTCGTAGGCGGTCAAGCCCATGTCGATAACGCCGTCTTCGTAACCTCTAAACGCGCTGACAGGCAAATCGTCGCCCTTCTGACGGTTAATCGGGTCAGCCAAATTCCGGACAACCGCCGGGCGGCTTTCGTCAACCGCTTGTTCCTCGTCTTGAGCCGTCAGCCATGAATCGGGAATCGGAACGGCGACAATATTGGCAGCGCCCTCGTCGATGGCGGCAATGTTTTTATTGACAACGTCCTCGCCCTTGGCGAAATAGGTTCTCCTTGCCAGCTCTTTCATATAGAGGGCGGCTTCCTGAGCCGGGATGATGTTCGCCAGCGTAAAGAAGGCGGACTGCAAAACCAGATTATAGTGGTTTCCCAACCCCAGTCTGGCGGCAATGGAGACGCCGTCAATCGTATAAAGTCTTGCCCTCTTTTGAGCCAAAATCCGCTTAACCCGGGCGGGCAGTTCGCGTTCCAGCTCTTCCAGCGTCCAGGACGTGTTGAGCAGCAGCGTCCCGCCCTGCTTGAGTTCTCCGACGACGTCGTACTGTTTGAGATACGTTTCGTTGTGACATCCGATAAAGTCGGCGCATTTGACGTAGTACGACGACCGAATCGGATGGTCGCCGAAACGCAGGTGAGACTTTGTTACGCCGTATGATTTTTTTGCGTCGTATTCAAAATACGCCTGAGCGAACCTGGACGTATGAGCGTTGATAATCTCGACAGAACTCTTGTTCGCGCCGACCGTGCCGTCTGACCCCAGTCCCCAGAACTTGCAGGAAACGAGATTCTCGTCGTCCGGATAAATCGGATCGCCCAGCGGCAGCGACAAACCTGTTACATCGTCCGTAATTCCAATCGTAAAACTGTTTTTCGGTTTGTCCAGCTTGAGGTTGTCGAAAACAGCCTTGATCTGCGCCGGATCGACGTCCTTACTAGACAAGCCGTATCTGCCCCCAACCAAGTGGTTTTGAGTGAGGAGTGAGGAGTGAGGAGTGAGGAGTTGACTCAAAGCGGCGCATACATCAAGGTACAGCGGCTCGCCGGTCGCGCCCATCTCTTTGCAGCGATCCAGAACGGCAATCTTTTCGACGCTTTTCGGCAGAGCTTGCAGGAAATGCTCTGCGCTGAACGGTCTGTACAGATGCACCTGAACGAAGCCGACTTTCTCGCCTTTCCCGTTGAGATAATCTACAATTTCCTTAATGACGCCGGAAACCGACCCCATAGCGATAACGACGCGGTCAGCGTCCGGCGCGCCGTAGTAGTCAAACAGATGGTATCGCCGCCCGGTGATTTTCGCCATGTCTTCCATGTAGGAATCGACAATGCCCGGCAACGCCGCGTAGAACGGGTTGTTCGCCTCGCGAACCTGGAAATAAACGTCTCCGTTTTGAACCGTCGCCCGGAGGCGGGGATGTTCCGGATTAAGCGCCTGAGCGCGGAACGCTTCGATGGCTTCTTCGTCGATAAACGGCGCCCATTGCGAGTAGTCGACCACCTCCACCTTGCTCATTTCGTGAGAAGTCCGGAACCCGTCGAAGAAGTGCATGAACGGAATTCGCCCTTTAATCGCCGCCAGATGCGCGACCGGCGCCAAGTCCATGATTTCCTGAGCAGACGCCGTCGACAGCATCGCAAAACCCGTCTGACGGCAGTTCATAACGTCTGAATGATCG
>JAZRTH010000543.1:0-1856 GCA_045651945.1 Thermoguttaceae bacterium | reverse complement strand
ACGAAAGGATTTATTTTTAATCTTATATTTTTCGTAAATTTCGTGTTTTTCGTGATTATAATTCAATGATTCACGAATGAACAATGAATTGTCAACAATTCAATCGGTGAAAATCCGTTTAATCCGTCAAATCCGTGAACGGACTGACCTACGGAAACATCAGGTACCAACTTACCGGAAGAGCCTCAAAAAAGAAGGCTCCGAATGGGAAACCCGATGCACAGAAAGGGTGTCGCTTATGGCTGCTGGCGTTAACCCCTGACCAGGTTCACGATCCTCCCTTGCAGGGGCTTCCCATCCGAAGCCCTCCGTAAAGTATATTTCTATGATATAGGATTTTTGAAATTTTACAATAGGGGGGGAGTGAGCGGCGCTAATTTTTTTGAATTTCAGGTTGACGGAATGGAGAAAGATGGTAAAATTAGTGGTAAGTAGTTAGTGGTAAGTTGTTAGTAGAGCGCTTGCGTACTAACCACTTTTCCCTATTCCCTACTCCCTGCTACCATGGTTCGTATCAAGATAATCGTAAATGACGTAATGGACGCTCCGTTTATTGCGGAGCATGGGTTGTCGCTGGCTTTAAATACAGATTCCGGACTGACGCTGTTCGACACGGGGCAGGGTGGGGCGCTCGTTTCCAACGCTAAAGTCGCGGGCGTGGATTTGTCTGCGGTTTCCCGACTCGTCTTTAGCCACGGTCATTACGACCATACCGGCGGATTCGTCGCTCTTTTGGATCAGGGAGCTAAGCCGGACGTCTGTTTCGCTCCCGGGCTGACGGACGATCGATTCAGCCGACACGTCAACATGCCGGTCAAGAATATCGCCATTCCAGACGTCTGCCGCCGCGCTCTGGACTCGTACCCGGCGGAGAAAAAGCACGTCATTTCCCAGTTTACGGAAATCGAGCCGGGAATGTTTCTCACCGGACCGATTCCGCGCCTTTCCGGGGAGGATGTTGGCGGACCGTTTTTTCTCGACGAAGCTGGAACGCGTCCAGACCCAATTGCCGACGAACAGGCGATTCTCTTTGGCGACGGAACTCTCGTCGTCGGCTGCTGCCATGCGGGAATTATCAATACAGTTCGATACTGCCAAAGCGTCAAGCCGGAGATTAGGATTAGAAAAATCATCGGCGGCTTGCACCTCCTGAACGCCTCGAAAGAACGTATTGAACAAACCAAAGCCTTTCTGGATTCCCTTAATCTGGAAGAACTTACGGCGATTCACTGTACAGGCGTAGCAATTAACGTAGGCGAGCCACGGGTGTAAACCCGTGGGTGTACGACCAAAAGACAACGAGCAAAAAAAACGTTTGGAGGGACGCCCGCAATCTCTCTCTATGTGAAAGAAACGGCAAGGTTTTGTAATAATTTTGTAATACCTTGAGAAAAATGGTCTGTAAACTCTTCAGAAATCGGGAAATGACCGTATACTTACAGTAGCGAACTGCGAGAATCGAGTAGCGAGAAAATCCCACTCCCTACTCCCCATTCCCTATTCCCTAAACAAACAGCTATGTCCACTCAAGAGATTACCAAACCGTTTGAATTGTCGCCCGTTCAACAGGCGTCTTCCTGTATAACGACGGAAGAGCTTGTCAACGCGATAACCCACGGCATCGGCGCGATCGGGTCGATAGTCGCCCTGGTCGTTTTGATCCTTCGGGCGTGTCATTGCGCGCCGGAAGACGCTGTCATTCCTGCTGTAATCGGCTTTTCGGTTTTCGGCGCGAGCATGTTTATTCTCTATACCATCTCGGGCGTTTACCACGCGATTACTTCAGAGAAATTAAAAGCGCAGTTTAAGGTGCTCGACCACTGCGCCATTTACCTGCTCATTTCCGGGTCGTACAC
>JAZRTH010000542.1:0-1977 GCA_045651945.1 Thermoguttaceae bacterium | reverse complement strand
TTCGCCTTTTCTTCCGCAGCCTTAGCTTCGGCTTCCGCTTTTGCCTTTTCTTCAGCCGCCTTGGCTTCAGCTTCCGCCTTGGCTTTCGCTTCCGCTTCAGCTTTCGCCTTTTCCTCGGCTGCCTTGGCTTCAGCTTCCGCCTTGGCTTTCGCTTCCGCTTCAGCTTTCGCCTTTTCCTCGGCTGCCTTGGCTTCAGCTTCCGCCTTGGCTTTCGCCTCGGCTTCTGCAGCCGCGGCATCGTTATTCTGTTCCGCGTTCTGTTCCGCCTGAGCGGCTTCCGGCTGCGGAGCTGGTTCGTCTGAAATTACGACTCCAATGGGGAATGCAAACAATAACAACATTAATATTGTCTGCAAGGCTAAATTACGTTTCAAAATACACCTCCAAATATCAAAGATTAAAATAGGATTATTTTATCTACTTTACCCATTTTAGTTTACTTTTTCAAAAATGTGGTGTAATTTTTTTGAAAAAAACGGATATTTGTTAAAAATAGTTTGAAAGTCGTACTTTTTCTGATTACTATAATTGTAAAAAACGTTAAATTTAAACAGACCTTTGTTTAAAACTTAATAATCTGTTAAAATCTACAATGATTGCATTTACAACTTCTGCTCAATTACAGCTTTACCAGCGGGAATAATCTTGCCGTCAGTCGTTCTAAAGTCTTTCGAGCCAAAGTTGACGGTAACCGTTGTTCCGTCGGCAAAAACCGTTTGCTGAACCGTGCGGTCAGGCGAGAGAATCCGGTGGTCGAGCATTTCACTGCGGCCGGCGCTGCGCCAGACCTTCTCGCCGAGTTGGTAGCTCTGAACAAAGCGGTCTTTGTGTTCCAGCCAGTACTGATAGGTAAACATGAACATGGGCGGGACGCCGTAAAGCGCGTTGAACAGGTCGCGTTTATCCCACAGCGAGGGCAGTTTATTATTATAGTCTCCCCAGTACCAGTATGAAACGGTGCAGTCGTGATAAACCAGTTCCCACAGCGGGAGCCGATAAGATTCCCCCAGCTGGAATTTCGCAACCCGTTCCGGAACTTCGTCCCAAATCTGAACCATATTTCGACCGGCTTCCGGAATTCGATAAGGCCCCAGGCTCATCATGCCTTCAAAGAAATCGCAATACGGGACCGACGCTTCGTGCCCGGTTTCCGCTCCGCAGACGAGATTGAATTCCCTGCCCATCAATCCCAGCAGACGCATCTTCCAGATTTTGCTTTCGGTTCTGGTCATGGGGTGGTTGGGCGAATAACACTCGCGCCACGGCGACGCAGTTGTCGTATCGATAAATCGAGCTTTGTACGGAATGGTTTTCAATTCTTCGCCAACGCGTTTGCGGGCGTAGTCGGGCGCTTTGCAATCACACAGAACGCCGCAGGGAATTCTCGGTTGGGTTTTATCTTTGGGCGTAACCGTCCAGCCTTTTATCCAAACGCCGTTTTTATCGAGCATGATGTCGTCCGGCCAGGCTTCCTTGATCCAGCCGTTATGCCAGCCCGGCAGCTCCGGCTCTCGCGCCGGATCCATAATATCCTGATAGATGTCGTATCTACTTGTCAGTACGCCGGGCAGCTCATTCATCGCCTTGATTTCAAATTCGTTCCCGCCGCCAGACCAGAGAATTCTCTTTATTCCCGCCGCCTGCATGTCCTTGACGAGCTGAACTTTATCGGAGGTCCCGCCCATGCACCAGACGTTGACTGCGCCGATGAGCCGGTCGATGCCGTCTGCCAGAGCCGGGTTGCGTCGAACCTTTTCGTCGAACGGAACCCAAAGCCCCGTCTGTTTGACGTATTCCCGATAGCGTTTACAAATTGTGACGTGAGCCTGAACGTTGTCGGAACCGTCGAAAAAGATGTAACGCAATCTTCGAGCTCCGACGAGGTCGGTTCCTGATTGGATGTGGGGAGCGCCGAAATGGGCTTGTTCGGAGGTAAAACCTTGTCCTTCTGCTCGTGCGGCTCCGCACCCCAAAGCG
>JAZRTH010000541.1:0-1874 GCA_045651945.1 Thermoguttaceae bacterium | reverse complement strand
TCTGGAATATCGTCTGCAACCGTAAATTGAGGTCCCCACAGAACTGTTGTATTGGCATCGCTGTTTCCTTGACCATAAACATTAGCCGCCGTCCCGTCCTGGCTGGATCCATAATAGGTATGTAGGCTGTTTTTCCCTTCGTATGAATAAAGAACGCCAAAAGTTGATCCGCCGCCGGAGTACCATTCGTCGGTGTTTTTACCCAACGAAAAGTCTTCAAGACGAGATGAACCGCGGTCGGCGTTCATCATGGATTGAATTTCCGACTGTGACAAGGCGGCGTCTGTGATGGAAACGTCTTTCATTTTCCCTCGGAAATAGGAGTTCCCGGTTTCTTTCATTCTGCCGATTTCCAGCGTCTTGCCGCCGGCAAAGGCCGTTACGCCAGTACGCTCTGCAATTTGCTCTCCATTGAGGAAGATTCTTTGCGCTTGAGCGTTGGCATCGTATTGGAATGTCAGATAATACCACTGATTAGGCGCCAGGGTTGTGTCTGCCGCTTTCAAATCGTTGTTGTAGAATCCCATAATTGGGTTGCCATTATTCACTAAAAGATGCAGCGATTGGTTATTGGTTTCCCACGTTGTGTTGCCGAAGATTGCCTGGTCGCCGGAAATGTCGTCCATGTTAATCCAGACAGAGGCGGTAAACGAGCCGTTAAGCCCGGCAGACCCAACAGGAAGGTTGGTTTGAAAATATCCAGAAGAGCCATAGAAAATCGCTTCGCCGTCCAGCCACGAATGAGCGGTTTTACCGGAACGAGTAAGAGTTGTGTAATTGTCATACGTATTGCCGTTTGCCATGCTTATCTTGATGGTTTTCCCTTCCGCCGCTACCAGCTTGGTTGGATCTCCGCCTTCGTTAAGGTACGTGATCTGATTGTTTCGCAGCGCGCCGGAATAAAACGCGACATCATCCATGGAGATGTTGGCAAAACCAGTGTAGTTACCGCCTGTATATCGACCGCTAAAGACCACGTGTTCGCCTTGTCCGCCTGCCGAGGTGGCAGTGTCGACAATTCGCGTTACAAGCTGACCGTCCATGTACAGTTCGCGATACGTTCCGCCGTAAACCGCAATGAGGTTATGCCAATTGCCGTCGTCTAACGCGGCGTTAACGCCAGGAATGTTCACCGCAGGGTCGTCGTCGCCCCCGGAAATTCGATACGTAAACGTGGGCGTGTTGCCGGTTTCGCGTCGTCGAAGCTGCCAGCCGTATCCGCCTTCGCCGTTTTTGGCAATGTACGGTTCCCAGTTGCCGTCTGGCAAACCCTTCACCCAGGCGGAAATCGAAAACGTTTTTCCCGCGGGATCAAAGGTGTTTTTGTAATTGCTGTCAGCTTCTCTCGAATTATTGATATACGCGTAGGAATCAGAGGTAAAGGAGATGTAGTTTCCGGAAGTCAGATGGTTGCCGGGTTCATCAGCAACAGGCTGGAATGTAATCCCGGAGCCAACCAGAGTTCCGTCGTGAACGCCTTCCGCCTGATAGCCGGAGGATTCTTTAATAATCCCACCTTCAGCCGTGTCGGAGTCGAACGTCCAGTATCCGTACAAAACCGGATCCGCCTGCGCCGTCGACGCAAAAAATCCCAATGCCGCGATTGCAAGCGCCAACATGGCGAAAAATGCCGCGCACTTGTTTGTGTGTGTAACTTTCATTTTGATTCGTATTAGTAAGGGAATTAAATCGAATAAAAACACTGCAACAATTAAGCAAATATATTCTTACCTTTACATATATTATAGCATTAAAATTCATTTTTATCGAAAATTAGTACAATTTTTTCGAAAAACTTTTGGATTTCGACAGAAAAAGCTGAAAGAAAAGGTTGCATTGAAAAAACTTTCGGTCGCCAGCAGGCTGGCTCCCTA
>JAZRTH010000540.1:0-2558 GCA_045651945.1 Thermoguttaceae bacterium | reverse complement strand
CGCTGATTGCGTCGCTGTACAATTTTGCCGCGGCGGAAACCGTTCCTGTCAACGGCATGAACGATTCTACAAATTACACTGACGTTGACATTGTCGATACGCTGGGAAAAGCTTCATACACCCACAAAGGGACGATTACCGGCACGTCGTCTTTAACGATTAACGCGCCTGCAACGAACAGCAGTTATCGTCAATGGCTCGGCGGCGCAGACGGCTCGTACACCTTTACCGGACCGATTACCGTCAACGGCGGTCAGCTGCTTATTAACACCGGAAAGCTTAGCACGAAAACCATCAACCTTAACGGCGGGGACATGTACGTCATGTTTGCGGACTGCTTGCCTCATGATGCTGTGGTCAACATCGGCTCCGGTTCAATGCTTGACGTAGAAAGCGTTGGCAACGCGATTGTCGGGGTAACGTTAAACGTCAGCTCTGGCGGAACTTTCCGTCAAGCGGAACGCAACGTCAACGACGACACAGATCTGGTTACGGTCAATATTGCGGGAACGGGAACGTCAGCATACAGGGGCGCGATTCACGTTCGCGGAGGATCGTCTGACCTTCAATTGACGGCTAACATCAATCTGACGGATGATGCTGAACTGTTCCTTACAAATATGTCGACAAGCCGTCAGCTGCTCGTTCGCGGCAAACTGACAGGGAATTCGCAATTCACGCTTGCCTCGGACGATGCCAACAGATGGATTAGATTGTATGAAGGAGCGAGTTCATCAACGCCATTAAGCGGGCTGGATATGTCAGAATTTGCCGGCAGTTTCGTTGTCGATAAAGTCAAAGCCCGTTTTTATGCGGATTCCCTTGGACCCGGTACGGGAATTACCGTTCAAAACTCTGCGACGGCTTATTTTAACAATACCGCCGCGCTTAACAATTACACAGGCAGTTTTACAGTCAACGGCGCTACAATCGCTCTGGAAGCCGACGGTAAATTAAACAACCTGTCTGGAGACGCCAACGGAACGGTCAGCTACGGCGCTAAAGCGTTGACGCTCAACAATACCACAGACACCGTCTTTCCCGGTACGCTTTCTGGAACGGGCGCTGTTACAAAAAATGGAACAGGCGCATTGACGCTGACGAACAACCTTTCCGGCGCCAAGATTACGTCCACGGCTGGAACGCTTGTTTTGGGAACTCCCAATAACGAAATTAACATCGGCTCGTCTTCCGTCATTAAAGCAGACGGCGGAGCTGTTCGCGCTGACGGCAATATTGTTGTGGATTCTGGATACTTGTCTGCCGGCGGAACCTGGACGGGAGACGGGAGCATAACCGTCAACGCCGGCGGCGTTCTGCGCGCGAGCGGAACCTTTACGTATCCTAAAGGAATTACTCTCAATGGCGGTATTCTGTTCAACGACGGCGACAACAACTCTTCTGCCAAAGCTATTGTTGCCGCTCCGATTACAGTTACCGCCCCCAGTAGCATCCAGTGCGGCTGGAGCAACAAGAGCGGTGAAATTGACCTGACAGGAGGTCTGCATGGCTCTGCCAGTTTGACTGTCAATTCTGACAGCAACATGGGCTGGGTATATTTCATGGGCGAAGGCGACTTTACGGGAACTTTAATCCTCAAAGGGAAAATCGTTACTGGCGCGACCGGTAAAGGAAGCGCAGACAATCCTGCAAGTACAACTCCTTATCTCGGTTCGGGAGAAATTCAACTCGCCGGCGGGCTTCTGCTTAATAACAACAGTTACTGGGACGTCCCCAATACGATCAACGTTGTTTCCAACTCTGAAATCAGAGCTGGTTATAGCAGACCGTTTACTTTCTCTGGCAATATTACCGGACCTGGAAAGCTAACCGTTCAGAACGACAATTCCTGGATTATTTTGAAAACCTCTTCGCCAGACAATTCGTTTACCGGCGATTTTCAGGTCAACTACAGCAATAGCGGTTCACAAGGCAGAGTGCGGTTTGCATCCGATCAGCCCTTGGGCAAAGGCGTTGGTCAGGGGAACATTTACGGCACGCTGGATATGAACGGCTTCAGCCAGGTCTTTAAGGGTTTGCATGCCGATGCTGACAAAGGACCGATTTACAACGATACTGAAAATCTGTCCACCTTGACGATTGACACCACATCAAAGGACTTGACGTTCCCGAGTTCCATTAGAGGAAACATTGCTTTGACAATCACAGGCGACGGAAAACAGACGCTCAGCAAAGCCCCGGAATATACCGGCGCAACGACGGTGGAATCCGGAACGCTGGCTCTGCTTGCTGGCGGGACGCTGTACAATCTTACCGGCGGCAGCGTTAACGACGACGGAAGCGTTGCCGTCGCCGCGGCTGTTGACGCGTCTGGTCAGGCGTTGACGATTGACAACGCTGTCATGACAAAGTTCGTCGGGTCAATTAAAGCAAGTTCAATCCTAAAGACCGGATACGGTACGCTGAAAATTTATGCAGACGAGCAAAACAAAGTAGTCGCTGACACGTTTACGGTTTCTGAAAGCGAGCTGGACTTCAAAGGCTATTACGAAGGCGATCTTGAAGTTATCAACGGCGCGTTCTTCTCTCCCGGCAAT
>JAZRTH010000539.1:0-3664 GCA_045651945.1 Thermoguttaceae bacterium | reverse complement strand
CGTCAGCTGTGGTGGGGACACCAAATCCCGATCTGGTACTGCGTGGACTGCCCGGAGGAAGAGTTGAAAGCCGCGTTCGCCGGTCGAACCGACGTTATCTGGAAGCACGACGACGCCAACAACCAGTGGTGGATTTGCGTTCAGGAAGGAACGCTCGACGCCAACGCCGTCCCGGGTCATACGCTCGTCCAGGATCAGGACGTTTTGGACACGTGGTTCTCGTCCGCGTTGTGGCCTCATTCCACAATGGGCTGGCCGGACGCGACGCCGGAACTGGCGAAGTTCTATCCTACGGACCTGTTGATTACGTCGCGTGACATTATTACCCTGTGGGTGGCGCGAATGGTCTTGACCAGCTTGCAGAACTGCAATACCGTCCCGTTCCACGACGTGTTTATTCACCCGAAAATTCTCGACAAGTTCGGCGACACGATGTCCAAGAGCAAAGGCAACGGCGTTGACCCGCTGGACGTTGTCGACAAGTTCGGCGCCGACGCCTTGCGATTTGGAATGGCGTGGCTGACGACGGAAAATCAGGACGTCCGTCTGCCGGTTGACTTCGAGTGCCCGTACTGCGGCGCCAGAGTTGAGCAGACGCGGGAAAACCGCGTTCGTCCGCGCGTCAAATGCCCCAAATGCAAGGAATATTTCCGCACTCAATGGGCGAAGTCCGAAGAAGACCTGGCTCTCAAACGCGGCGCCGTCATTTCGGAACGCTTTGAGATGGGCAGAAACTTCAGCAACAAGCTCTGGAACGCCTGCCGATTCGTCCAGATGAACATGGAAGGATACACGCCGGGACTGGTTGAGGAATCGTCGCTGACTCTGGAAGACCGCTGGCTGCTCAGCCGCCTGTCGACCGTCGCTCAGGAATTCACTCAAAACCTGCTTTCGTTCAAGTATTCAGACGCCATCCGCGTTCTGTACGGGTTCGCGTGGGACGAATACTGCTCGTTCTACGTGGAAATGGTCAAGGCGCGTCTGAACAACCCGGATCAGCGCGCTACAGCGCAGCGGGTTCTGGTATACGCATTAGACGTTATCACCCGACTGCTTCACCCGATCATGCCGTTTGTAACAGAGGACATTTGGGCGGTTCTCAACGACTGCGCGCCGGTTCGAGGGATTGTCGATCAACAGACGCCGGCGCAGTTCGCGTGCGTCGCAGCTTGGCCGGAACTTCCCAAGGAATGGCAAAACGGAGAAGTCGAAAGCCAGTTTGCCGTCTTCCAGGACGTGTTGCGCGGAATTCGAGAAATCCGATCAAGACAGAACGTTCCGCCAAAGAACACGGTTCAGTTCGCGCTCAAATGCACGGATGAACTCAAAGCCCTGTTGGAACCGATGTCCGCCTACTTCGCCTCCATGGCAGGGGCGGAAATGACCTCCTGCGGTCCGGACGCGAAATATCCGGAACTGTCGAGTAACTACGCGTCCTCAGACTGGGAAGTTTCGATAGACTTGACCGGGCTTATCGACATCGAAGCGGAGCTGAAAAAGCAGGAAAAGGAACTCGCCAAGCTGGAAGGGTTCATCAAAGGCAAACAGGCGAAACTGTCGAACGAAGCGTTTGTCAGCAAAGCCCCCGCCGCCGTTATCGAAAAGGAAAAGCAGTCCCTGCAAGACCTCATCGACCAGAAAACCGCCGTCGAGCAGTCTATTGCAAAGCTGAAGAAATAACGTATTTCGTAAAAAGAAAACGTCATCTTTCGGAGTGCGAGAGGGAAGCGAAGCGGACCTCTCGCTTTTTTTCTAATTAGAATCGCTCAAACCGGCGAGCGCAGCTCGCTACAGAAACCTCGCCGCTTGACGGCTAAAGCCGTCAAGAAAAAAGCGGGAGCTTTGCTCCCGCACTCCGAAAAAATTTACGAATTCCCTAGCAGTTTCCTTTCCAGCCGTATTTGTACAGCTTGGCGTACATCTTGAACCAGCGCGCTTTTTCCGGTTCGGTCAGGAAGAGAATCGGGTGCGGTCCGCGGTACATGCTGCAGACGTCTTCCAGCTTGTCCATGTCCATTCTGAACCGCGTCGTACAGCCGCCCGCCTGGGTGAACTCTGGAGAGCTGATAATTCGCCCGGTATAGGCGGATAAAATACCGTCAACGGTAAACTTGGCAATCAGACCAGGCGCGTTTTCCGGCATGCGAGCGTCAATCGCCGCAGTCTTGGGCAGCATGTGAGCAAACGGACGGATATAGAACGGCAGTTCCGGCTTGTTCTCGTACGAGGGGTACATCTGCAACGGCGTTGTGCAGTGGGATCCGTAGTACTGGTTTCGTTCCGTGTCGAATTCCGGGTTGTGCAGGAACCCGCCGCGGTCAAGGAGATGATTTCCCAGCATAATCGTGATAAGGGAATCCATCTGATCTTCGCACGCGCAGGGCGACAGAACGCTGTTGAGCAGCGAAAAGCCAATGCACGGCTTGCGTTCTTTGAGAAGCAGGCATTTAATTGTAACAGCGTCGGCGTTGTAACGCTTTTTGAGCGCTTGAATCGTCAGGAAAGAACGGATGCCGTGGTTGATGTACTGATCTTCAACTTCTATGACTTTGAGGGCTTTCGCTTTAAGCGCCTTTGCCATGTCGTTTAGTTCCGGGGAGTCGGCAATGGAATCGAACATCGAATTGTAGATTCCCGCCGGCACAGACACGATTTCGACGTTAAGACGATTGACGTTGGAGCAGGACGGGACGGTAATCTTTTCTTCGGTATAATCGCCAACGCGAATCATTCGGCTTTGCGACAGCTTTTTATGGGCGTTGACCGCACGAAGCGCGCCCTCAATTGCCGACCAGTTCTCAAAGGAATGGATAAAGAGCAAGTCGGGATTGTTGGCAAGCGCCGCTCGGGGAAGCTGATGGCTGGCGCCGACGGGAACGTAAACAATCAGCGGCAATCCCATTTTTTTGCACATGTCGGGAATCCAGTCTTGAATCGTATTCCAGAAACAGAAAAGAAACACTGCGTCCGGCTGGCTCTGCTTCATTTTCTCAGCAAACTGAGACGCCGCCGCTTTGGTATAGAACGTCGGATAGAACGTGATGTTCAATCCCAGCTTGGCGTTGATTTCCTCGACCTTGGCGCGAAACTGCTTTTCACGTTCGGAGGGTTCATAATACGGACCCGGATAGGTTGACCATCCGTCTTTAGCCCCCCAGTCTTCAAACTTGCCAGCGTCCACAACTTCCCGCGGCGGGTACATAAACGCAACCGTAACGTTCGCCGAGGATTTCGGCAGCGGCTTGAACTCTTCGCTGACGTCTCTGAGGTCTTCAGCGCTCAAAATGCCGGACATGGTCGTCGACGCAATCGCAGCCGCGGTCGCCCCGGTTTTCAAAAAATCGCGGCGCGTTACGCCGTCGTGATGGCTTGAACTGCAACATGATTCACACATTTTACTGCTCCTTAAAGTAAATTGAGGAAGGATAACAAGGCGAAAACCAAAATCGAATCTGGAACTTCCAACGCCTTCTATACAGACGATTCTAACCGAAGCAAAAATAAATTTCAAGAGTTCCAACAGAGCGAGAAGGGGAAAATATGGAAAAATGGAGGCGAGCCGGGGCACGATATGCCCGGAAAAAACTCACGCGGAGACGCGGAGGACGTTCGCGAAGTCGTCAAATCTATTTCTGCTCTTTATTCTGACAGATATTCCCCGCTA
>JAZRTH010000538.1:0-6322 GCA_045651945.1 Thermoguttaceae bacterium | reverse complement strand
CCAAATTGAACGGCAGGCGAAAGAGAAAAATCTGCGGTACATCGACGCCTCCTGCCCGCTGGTGCAAAAAGTCCATCGGGAAGCAAAACGGTTTGTTGAGCAGGGTTATTCCGTTATTCTTATTGGGCATCCCCGTCACGACGAGGTGGTCGGCGTTCAGGGCGAAGCCCCGGATAAAATATTCATCGTTAAATCGAATCAGTCCATCGACGCCCTGCCCCTGACGGCTCAAGACAAGGTTGCGTACATCACTCAAACAACGCTGTCCATGGACGAATCAACAACAATTATTGAATATCTCAAATCGCGGTTTCCCAATATTGTTGGACCGACGATAAAGGATATCTGTTACGCAACCCAGAACCGTCAGCGCGCCGTCATGACGGCGGCAAAGAGGTACAACCGAAACAAGAAAAAGAATGTTTCAGCGGTTATTGTCGGCAGCGCCAACTCTTCCAACAGCATCCGGCTGAAAGAAATCGCTTTGCAGCAAAACGTCCCGGCGTACTTAATCGACAGCCCGGCTGACATCGATCCGGACGCTTTCATTGACGACGACGTCGTTTTGCTCACCGCCGGCGCGTCCGCTCACGAATCGGTTGTCGAACAGGTCGTCGAGTATTTTCAAACGACGTTTGGCGCGAATGTGGAAGAAGAACGCATCTGCGAAGAAAACACCGTTTTCCCGCTGCCGGACATGCCGTAATATGGAGTGCGACGCCGACAAGGTCGGTTCCTGAGTGGACGTGGGGAGCGCCCAAACAGGCTTTTTCGGAGGCATAACCTTGTCCTTCTGCCCGTGCGGCTACGCACCTTGACGTCGCTTTCATTACCAGAACCGATGCGAACGTCGATAAATGATTATTCGTGCCGATAACGCAAAGAACAATAAACAATATTAAAACGAATATTATTGTTCGGACGTTGTTTGCACGAAAGACGTTTTTAGTGGTTCTCAACGTTAATTCTTAAAAAGCGACGGCAAGCCGTCGCACCCCAAAATCACTCCATAAAAACCAGCCCCAGCTTTCGTATCAGTTCAACCAGGCATTTTGCCTCCATGGTTTTCATGATTATTGAACGTCGATTTTCAACAGTGCGAAGTTTTTTGCCGCTGACAACGGCAATCTCGTTATTGGAAAGCCCCTGATACACCAGTCGAGCGGTTTCCTGAATCGGCGGAGAAAGGCGCTTAAACTGTTCTATCGCTTCAAATCGAGCGTTAAAGCGTTCTCGAATGCGTTCTGATTTTTTCAGCCAATTTAAAATGACGACTGAAAGTTCCGACTTGTCATGGGTAAATTTGCCGATGATGTCGCTTGCGCCATATCGAATATACTTCAGCGCGTCGGGAAGATTCGGATATTTCATATAAACAATAATCGGCGCAGCCAGACATTGTTTGTCAATTGCGGTTTTCAGATTGGTAATGAGTTCTTTGGCAGACCGGATTCCAGACTCTTCCAAAAGCAAAAGAATGCATCCGGCTCGGGAACGGTCAAAAGAAGTCAAAACCTGTTCGCTGCGAAAGTACGTGTCAACGATTACGCCCTTTGACTGTAAACTCATTGCCAAAGCGTTGTCGTAATCCAGGCTTTCAACCAGCACGTAAACGCGCGGGGCGGACTCGCTGTAAGATAAAGATTCAGCTGTCTGTTCGTCAGCAATGGCGTGAGCGTGTTTCATAGTATCACTTACCACTCTTCAAGTTTTTAGTGGTTAGTGGTGAGTGGTTAGTAATTAGTAGTTAGTGGTTAGTAATTAGTACGCAAAGCGCTACTCTCACTTACCACTTTCCACTTACCACTCCCTACTTACCACTATGGATTTTCGGCGGCGTGAATGTCGCAACTCTGATTCAGGCACGCTCCAATAACGTTGACAAGGTCTTCTTCTTTAGGCGTGATCTTCCCATCGTAATTTATACAGGCGATAAACGACCTGAAAAACAGCTCGCGAACCGCCATTGACGCTGTTTGAATCCTTTTTAACGACGAAGCAAAGGCGGCAAGCGTACATTCCTCTTTGCCAGGCAAAGCAATATTAACGCCGCCCAGCCTGGACGCAGCCTCGAAAGCTTTGTGCGCGTCCTGATCGTTATCCGCTCCCTGCCATGCCAGGTAACCCAAAGCCAAACGAAAATCTTTGGAGAATTCCGCCGCCGAAGTGGATTGATTCGACGCTTTTCTCAATCCGAAAGAAACGTCAAGTCGATCTGTAATAATCATTCGAAAACCGAATTCAAACAGATCAATTTTCTTGTCCGCTTCAGTTAAGTTAATGACATTTCCGCGGAACGTCTGGTATTGTTCGGACGACATTTGTCGAAGCGCTGAAACGCTCAGCTCCGTCAAGCGAATTTTATCCGCGCAGGTCAAGGAAGCAACGCGAGGAATAAGCCTTTCAACCAGCTTAAGCATATATTCGTTTTGATTGCTTCGAAGAACGTTCCACTGTAAATTTTGAACCTCTGGCGCGGGATCCATCAAAAGGGCGTAAATAACCCCGTGAACGGAATACTGATCGTGAATCAATTCGTTCAACGATTCCGATTCGTCTGGCGACACAACGGCGAAACCTGTTCCCAGACCGCCCAAAAGAACGCCGCCTAAACCCGGAATGCGAGTGTGACGCATCTGCTCCGGCAAACGCTGTCTGACTTCATCCAAAGGATTGACTTGCTTCTTTGGCTTGTCGTCTTCTTCTGAAATTCGCAGTCCAGGAGGATCTTGCAAGTCCCGAAGAACGCTTTGCGGAACTTTCCCGTCGTATCGCGGTAAAATTCGCTTGATGCGTTCATTCAAAGGCGGATGGGAATCCAGAAGAGAGCTCATATTAATGCTGGAGAAAAAGAAATGTCCGCACGATGACGCGTTAGGGTTGGTAATTGGATTGTTGACGTTTATTTGTCCAATTTTAATCAGAGCGTAACCGATTCCTTCCGGATTTCGGGTAAACTGAACTGACGAGGCGTCTGCCAGGTATTCTTTTTGACGAGAAACCGCCATACGAATAACGTTAGCCGCTATCTTGCCAATATAACCGATAACCATTATGATTAAACCGATTAACAACAGAACTACAAGAACTGCAAGCCCTTTGCCGGAATCGCTGTCGTCGTCGCGTGACGACGAGCGGCTGGAATTGGAAAAGAATTCAAGCATTACCCGAAAAAGGAAATAACCGGTAAGAAAAATAAGCTCTAATCCAAAAAGCAGACCAACCATTCGCATATCGACTGTCATGTCGCCGTTAAGGATATGGCTGAATTCATGCCCAATAACGCCCTGAAGTTCATCTCGGGTAAAGTACTTCAGAGAACCGCGAGTAACAGCAATCGCAGCTTCATCCGTATTCCACCCTGAGGCAAATGCATTAATTGATTCTTCGCTGTCCAATATGTACACTTTGGGCATGGGGACTCTGGAAGCAATCGACATCTCCTCAACAATATTGAGCAACTGTCGTTCTTTACGATCGCGGGTGTTGGAAGCCACCAAACGTCCGCCAAGCGATTCCGCAACCTGTCCTCCATTGAGACTTTTAAGCTGGAAGGAACGAATCCCCGCGCCGCTAAAAATGAGCAGAGAGGATATGCCTGTTATCCACGCAATACCATAACCGATTGCTTCAGACGCTGGAGCAGCGCCCGAATATCCAGATGGCTCTGACTCTAACCCTGAGAGATTTACAAACAATCCTATCAGACATACGTTCAAGGTGACAATCACAAACAAGACTGCAAGAAAATAGTAGAAGTACAACCGACGGGTTGCACTTCTGGCGCGGTCTTGATGTTCAAAAAAATCCATCGTGGACATGGTGACAATTAGCAATTATCAATTAGCAATTTTCAATTGACGCAAAGCGCTGCACTAATTAGAACTTCACTTTGGGAGCTTCTTTTTCTGACGGATTTTCAATGACGAATTCCGTTGACGGCAGGAATCCGCAAAGTCCTGCAACGATATTAGCCGGGAAAACCTCGCGTTGAGTGTTGTACTTCATAACAATATCGTTGTACGCCTGACGAGCGAAACCGATTTTGTTTTCTGTCGAAGTGAGTTCTTCCTGAAGCTGCATGACGTTTTGGTTTGCTTTCAGTTCCGGATAGTTTTCAAACACGACCATCAAACGTCCCAGCGCTCCGCCCAAATTGGATTCAGCGGCTGACAGGCTTTTCATCGCTTCCGGATTGGTCGGGTCGGCGGCTGCGGCTTTATTTGCATTAAATGCAGCGGCGCGCGCGGCAATAACGGCTTCCAGCGTGCCCTTTTCGTGTCCCATGTATCCCTTGACCGTTTCCACCAAATTGGGAATCAAATCGTAACGACGCTTGAGTTGAACGTCAATCTGAGCAAAGGCGTTCTTAACCTGGTTTCGAAGCGCAATGAGTCCATTGTAAACGCCAATGCCCCAAAAGAAGAACATGGCAAGAACAGCCAACGCGCCGCAGCAAACAATGCCGCCAATCATCAACAACGATGCCTGTCCAGCGTCTTGAGCAAACAAAAACATACTTTCGTTCATTCGATATGCCTCCTTAAAAAATATTCTATTGAATACAAAGCGAGTTAATTTAGTTAGGAGTTAGGAATGAGGAGTGAGGAGTTAGGGATTCGCCAAACTAATGCCTCCCGCCTCGCAACTTTCAATATTATACAATAAAAATAATTTGTTTACAACACCCCCCGCCTTACCATTGACAATCTGTTTTTTTTGGGGTATATTGAACTCGTTTGGGATAACTCACGATTGTTTTCCCTTGAACTTAATAATAATACGAAATCTGGTTTCGAAAAGTAACCGTCGATTAGATTATTTAACCATACCGTTTTCAGAAAGCCCTTGCCGTGAACGTTGCCCATCGACTTGAAAAACTGGCTCAATCCCAGCCGGACGTTATTGCCGTCGCTCAGCCAACGAGAAAATATGTAAAGCAAAATGACGCAGAGGTTCAAAGCCCTCGTTCCTATTTTGCCTGTAAAACCATGCCTTCCGGGCGAGTTTACAAGACAATTACGTTTCGAGAGCTGAACGAGTATGCGGACAAAATCGCGGCTGGGCTGATTCGCATGGGCGTCAAGCCGGGACATAAAATCGCGGCTCTGGTTACGCCGGGAATTGATTTCGTCGCCAGCGTTTTCGGACTGCTCAAGTCCGGCGCGGTTATGATTCTCATCGACCCCGGCATGGGCGGGAAGAATTTGCTCAAATGCCTGACCGATGCCGACCCGGACGGCTTCTTCGCCATTTCCAAAGTGCACGCGATTCGCTGTTTTCTGCGTCGGCGGTTTCCTCATGCGAAATATAACGTAACCGTTGGTCGCCGTTGGTTTTGGGTCGGGAAGACGCTGGCGCAGTTCAGGAAACTGGACGCTCAAACGGTCGCCGATACGCCTTTTCCTGAACCGGAACCGAACGACCCGGCGGCGATTATCTTTACAACCGGCTCGACCGGTCCGTCCAAAGGCGTTTTGTACCTTCATAAAACGTTTGAAAAGCAGGTTGACGAAATTGCCCGACAGTACGGGATCAAGCCCGGTCAGATTGACTTGCCGGGGTTCCCGATGTTTGGGCTGTTTAACTGCGCCATGGGCTCGACCGCGGTTTTGCCGGATCTGGATGCTTCCCGCCCGGCGTCTGT
This sequence comes from Thermoguttaceae bacterium, assembly GCA_045651945.1. Taxonomy (GTDB): domain Bacteria; phylum Planctomycetota; class Planctomycetia; order Pirellulales; family Thermoguttaceae; genus RUG11551. Next base: position 675 of record JAZRTH010000538.1, on the reverse strand, counting down.
CGACCCGCGCAACATCATCGAAGCGGTTCGCGACTGGGGGGTTACCCAGTCCTTCGGGTCGCCCGCCATCTGGAAGAAAGTCGGTCAGTACTGCGCCGAACACGGCGAGCGGCTGAAATCCGTCAAGATGATTCTTTCCGCCGGCGCGCCGGTTTTGGAACCCGTTATGCGAACTATGGTTAACTGCATTCAGGAAGGCGGAGTCGTTCATACGCCCTACGGCGCGACAGAAGCCCTCCCGACCGCAACCAACGACTCCAATACAATCCTGTCGGAAACCGCTCCGAAAACTCGCATCGGCGCCGGCGTTTGCGTTGGAAACCATTTCCCCTCAATTCAATGGAAAGTCATCAAAATTGTTGACGGTCCCATTCCCACGCTTGATCAGATCGAAGAACTCCCTCCCGGCGAAATTGGAGAACTCATCGTTACCGGCCCGCAGATTTCTCCCCAATACGTAACCCGTCTTGACGCCAACGCGACCGGGAAGATTGCAGAGAATTTAGGGAATAGGGATCAGGGAGTGGGGAATAGTGAGGAGTCCGCCTCGCAACTCGCACCGACAGGGTCGGTTCCCAATTGGAAGTGGGTAGCTCCGAAACAATCTTTTTCGGAGACAAAACCTCGTCCTCTCGCCTGTGCGGCTTCGCACAAGTCGGGGGCCAAGCGGTCTTA
>JAZRTH010000537.1:0-7219 GCA_045651945.1 Thermoguttaceae bacterium | reverse complement strand
GGTATTTATCTTTGGATCCCCAAAGGTATTCTTTCAAACATTCCCACAGTTTTATCAGTTCCGGATCGGTAAACGGCTTTGAACCGCCCAACGTTTTGGCGTTGAACCGCCGGACGTCCCATATCGGTAAACTGAAATGTTTTCGAACCCGGCGCAGTTCTGCGTTCGACTTGCCGATTCCCGTCATGAGGAACGGTCTGTCGGGCGAAAACTTTAACGACGTGCAAAAGGACGTCGATTCCCGTTCCGCAAGCGACATCGCCGTCAAACGATCGTCAAACCAGGAAAGCAGGTTCGTTTTCCCGAAAACAATCATCGAACAGTTCTGTTCCAACAACGCGTCAAATTCCCCGTTGGGAAGCGGAAGGCTCTTGCGGCGGGACAGCGTTTTCAGCGTTGCGATAACGGTTTCTTTAGGCGATACGCTCTGACCGAGAATGCACCCGTCAGGCGTTACCTGACAGCCAATTCGTTCTTTCCGCAGCGTTTTATACAGCGACAGCGGCTGCGAGCCGAAAAGCCGAAGCGTTTCTGGGCAAATCACCCACGCATGAGTAAACATTCGGACTTTGGGCGTTTCCATTGCCGCTTCCTGACGCAGCGCCATGAGATCGTCCAGGCTGGACGCATCAATCTGACGCCGGGTTAGGCTCACGTTTGAATGTCGCGCGCTGCGAAGCGCCGACGGGAAATCCGACGCCCAAAACGTGCGGCTGAGGCAATAGCGGCCGCTGGGCAGCGGATGAAACGATATGTTTACCGCGTTGAATCCCCCCAATAAATCGGAATAGCCAGGCGACCAATGATAAATCTCTCGTTTATCCGACTGACAAACCGCTCCGCAGCCGTATGGCTGACGCTTTCCGTTTGAAAGCGTCTCAAACCAAAACGACTCCACCGTCGGACGCTCATACGAATGAGCGCTTGAATCGTGGTTGTAGTCAGACGAATTGGAATTATAGAGCATTTATCTAAATTAGGAAGTTTACAAGTTCTGAGAAACGAATGTATATCTGATAGAGTTTAAGGAATAAGAAGCATGGAAATACAATAAAAAAAACGAGTTTCTGGTTCCTTATTCAGCTCTTTTGATTAACGTTTTCGTTTCATTCACTTAAATAATATCCCATATTTACGTTCTGGGGCTATAATCCAATAATTATTTCGGTATTTTTCGATTCTGAATTTACCGTTTTCTCCAAAAAAGGAGTTGGTAATGATTATATATGCGGAGAGAAAATACAGAGAATAGAGAAGAGTGATTCCGGGCGCTTACGCGTCCCGGCTCGCCTCTTATTTTCAGAACGCTTGTTCTACTACTATACTAATCTGGATTTGGCGTTATAATAATTTTGGATCGTTCGATAACGGCGCACTTGGGAATAGGCCGATAGCAATTGGTTGTCAAAACGATAAATTACCGAATGAACCATAAGATTAAACTCGGCAGCAGATGTACTTTTGCGCCAAGAGAGCGAGAAAAAGTTTTTACACAAGCTAACATATTGTTTTATCAACCGTAATACTTTACAATAATATTTTACAAAGGAACTGACACTCAACGGTTTTTCCTAAAACGCTGCTTGTAAGCGCCTGTCGGAAGAACCATAAAGTTATCCCTTGCGTGGATTTAGTTTTTTTCATATTTTCGATTTTTTATTAATCGAAGAAAGTACATTTTTCAACAAGGAGGATTTATCATGTTTTTGGAAGACTTTTTGAATGCAAATTCCGATTGGCAAGCTCAACTGGCGGTTTCGCCTTACTATATTGAAACCAAGCAGGACGGCGGCTATTATTTGTTAAAGTACAATATCAGTATGTCTGATTTTGATAAGCCGGAAGTTATCGAGGCGCGCGGCTGCATTTTCCGTCAAGATATAAATGGTAAATGGAAATGCGTATGCAGGTCTTTAGATAAATTTGGCAATTTTAATGAACCGTATGCGGCAACTCCTAAAATTGAGTGGTCTAAAGGCGTTGACGTTCAGGAAAAAATAGACGGTTCCATAATGAGAATTTGGTACGATATGGACGAATGGCATATCAGTACTAACGGCGCTGTTGACGCCTTTAAGGTTACTTGCGGTTTAACCAACTTTGGCGATTTATTCTTGCGAATTCTGGGTTTGGACAAAATTGACAGACTGGATGAATTTTTTGATCGCGAGAATTGCTATTGGTTTGAACTCGTTTCGCCTCTCCATAATCGTATTGTGATACATTATCCGGAAGACCGAGTTTATTTTCTGGGCGCTCGCAATATGCAAACGATGGAGGAGTTGGACGTCGAATTGAATTTTGGCGAATTAAACGACGTCCTTTGGCAGCCAAAGCATTTTCCGTATTATTCCTTAAAGGAATGTATTGAGGCGGCGCATCAAATGGGCGATGACGAAGAAGGATACGTCTGCGTCAGTACGACTAAAGAAAATCTGTCTTACTTACGCATCAAAATCAAGGGAGACGAATACATTGAGTTACACCGACTGCGTGGATGCGGTCCGTTAACCGTTCATCGCATTATTGAAATGTGGCAAGAAAGTTCGTTAGACGATTTCGTCGCGTATTATACTGAATACAAGGATTTCGTGGACGAAATTATTCAGAACATCCGGCGGCTGATTGACGATTCGGATACCGCCTATCAAGCTGTTACAAGCCATTCTGACATTCGTGAACGCCGGGATTTTGCAAAATACGCAAACGAGTACAATAGCCCAGTGAACAACTACCTTTATGCGCGTTTGGATAACAAAGCGTTCAACGCCGCTGATTTTTATAAAAAGATGCGGTCGCGAACGCTCGAGGTTCATATTACCAAAAATCTGAGCCAACTCCAGATTGGCGTTGCGGAAGATGAATAATCCGGGAATGCGGCGTCCCTAGGGGCGCCGCTTTGTCCAAAGCCCCGGAGAAAGACTCGGTTGAGTCCGACTCGCGGCAGTCCCCTGCCCCAGACATCGGGGGAGCCAGTCTGCGCCGACAAGGTCGGTTCCTGCTTGGACGTGGATAGCGCCATCTTACCGGATGAGCCGCTATTTTCATTATTTCTTGACCGCCCAATTTGAGATTGTCTAAATAAAAAAAGCGAGAAGCAAAAGATGGCTGCGTGGATTCGCACCCTGCTTCTCGCGATGGTTTATTGTTCCGCATGGAGAAAAATAAGCCGGGTTCTGTCAGTTTGAAGTCCGGTCTGAACGCGAAGGTTCATCGAAATGGACTTCAAACTGTAACGCTCATTTATCTACGCTTTCCGTTTCCGTAAGCTCTAGCGACCCACCCGAGAGAGGTTCTCAACAAAGTTGAAAACGCCGGTCGAGCCAACCTGTCTCTCTGTTTGGTCTTGCTTCCAGCGGGGCTTGCCTAGCCAGACCCGTCGCCGAGTCTGCGGTGCGCTCTTACCGCGCCGTTTCACCCTTACCCGCCGCGGGCGTCGAAACGACCCTGTCGACAGGCGGTTTACTTTCTGTTGCGCTATCCCTCGTCTTACGACGGGCGGACGTTATCCGCCGCTGCGCTCTGTGAAGCCCGGACTTTCCTCCCGCGCCGCAAACGCAGCGCCGACGAGCGTCTATTTCTCCAGGGAACAAAGAATCGAAAGAGCTGTTAACCGCTAACTTCCAACTCCTGGAAAAAATAAGCTCCAAGCTATTGGATAGCCAGGAGCTAAAAATGGCGGGGACAGGATTCGAACCTGCGGCCTCGAGGTTATGAGCCTCGCGAGCTACCGGGCTGCTCCACCCCGCGATAAAGGAAGTATCCAATTAGTAATTCGCAATTACACAAGCGCCTCACTAATTGATATAAATAATTGTAACTCATTTTTTTAAAAATGCAATAGGGGGGGGGAAAGAAAAATTTTTCCAAAAATTTTCGTCTCAATACTTGACAACAACCCCGGTTTTGGTTATGCTATATATTATAAAAGAGAATAACAGTGTTAAGTGGCAAGCGCTAAGTTCGCAAGCGTATTACTTACTAACCACTTACCACTAACCACTAACCACTTTCAATTTACACCATGAAACATCGCATCCTCCTATTACTCGCGGCGGCGTTCGCATTCGTCGTCGGAATTGAATCCGCAGCTTACAGCCAGCTAGCGCCCATGACGCTTAAAGGCGAAGATTTTATTACCAGCGATGGCGTTCAGCTCGTCGGTACGTACTATCCTTCTTCCGTTGGAAAAGAAGCCGTTCCGGTTATGATTATTCAGGATCTCGACGAAGACCGTAAAACGCTTCATCCCTTGGCGTTAGCGTTGCAGGAACAAGGCTGCGCCGTCGTTACGCTTGACGTTCGCGGTCAGGGCGAAAGCAATAAATACATTAAAAAAATGCCGGGAAGAAATGACGTCGTCGAAAAACCGATTGGAAAACTCGCTGTGAACAAAGACACGCTCCGAAAAATGGTTGAAATTGACATCGAAACGTTTAAGCGGTTCCTCAACAGACAAAACAACGATGGCAAACTCAACGTGAAAAAACTGTGTCTGGTCGGCGTTGGAAGTTCAGGCTGCGCTCTTGCCACCTCCTACGCCAATTTGGACTGTTCCTGGGCGTCTCAAGGTCAGGGAGCAGACGTTCGCGCTCTGGCGCTGGTTTCTCCCCGTCTGAAAGCCGGGCTGGCGTCAATGCCCTCTCCGCTGCCTCGAAACCTGAGAGATCTTTGCGTGTACATGTGGTACGGCGAAGAAGACCTGCGCGTTGCCAAAGAAGGCGAAACGATTGCAAAAATGTTCAAAATGCAGCGACCGGGAGACGACAAAAAAGAGGTTGTCGAAAGACTGTTTTACGAAGCCAAAGTTAAGACTCGCCTTCAAGGGCTTAAGCTCATCATGGCTGAAGACAGCATTGTTGAACGACATCTGAAAAAGTTTGTTGAAATTAAACTGCAAAAGAAAGATTTCCCCGCCTGGAGCATGAAGGAGTAAGAGAAGGCAAGAAATGAAAGGCGGTAATGAAGTGAGCGCTAGCGAACGGAATTACGCATTCGCCGTCAGGCGAACAAATTGCTAGCAAGACTAAGTGGTTCGCCTTCGGCGAACTGCGTAACTCCGCTCCCGTTGGTCGCTTCGTTACCGCCTTCCAATCCACTTAAACAAATGACGTTCAAACCATCAATCTTCGTTCTGCCGTTCATTCTACTCGCCGCGCTGACCAGTTTGCTGTTCGCAGATACGGTCGCCGCGCCAGACGCCAATACCGTTTCCCAGCTCATCGCTCAGTTGGGAGACGACGACTATTTGATTCGCAATAACGCTCAGGAAGTTTTAATGGCATACGGCGGCGTTATAAAAGCAGAACTGGAAAAAGCCTTGGCAACTGCCGAGGATCCAGAAATCTATCAACGTTTGCAGTTTATCCTCAAAACCATTCCTCTTGTCTGGGACGAACCGGGAGACGCGCCAGAGTTGACAGAATTCATTCTGGATTATCGCCGCGCCAATGTTCTTTCCAAAATGATTGTCATGGAAAAACTGCGGCAGCTGCCCTTTGATATCCAAATTAAAGCTTTGGACAGGATATTCCGAAAAGAGCAAAACAACGGGTCTGCCCTATTTGCCGCCATGGCATTTTGGTACTGGCGCCCGGAAAAGGACTCCCCTCAGTATACACAAATCACTCAAACGATAAACGACGTCTGGAAAGATTCAAAGCATCCAGCAGTAAAAAATCTGTTTTATCTGGTCAATTACAAACAACTCCGAGCGGAAGCGTCCATCTGGTTTGACAATCAGCTTCAAAACATGGTGGAAATCAATCGAACGCCATCAAAGTCTGCGGAGCTGATTCCTGAATACGTTGGATCAATTTTGGCGGAATTCGCTCGTCGGGAAGCGGAATTGCTTTTATCAATTGACGAATTGCCAGACAAAAAACGAATTGACTTCCCCGAAGCAAAGTTTGGAACGTCCTTGCCAGTGGTAATCGTAAACGGCGTGGTGCAAAAACAGTTTTATATTCGCAGTCAAGTTCTTGTTGCGTTATCAAATTCCACCTTGTCAGATTTACATAATTCGTCAAAATCGTTAATTATTCCTTTACTTGGTCCGATTTACCTCATCCATCGAGGAATGACAAAAGACGCTGACGCCTGGCTGAAACTGGAATTGTTCGATACTAAAAGCGTTACTCCAGAGGCTCTCAGCGCAATTGCTGAAGCGCTTCATGAATATGATCTCAATAAAGTCGCCGCAAACGTTCTGGAACAAACGTACTCCAATAATACAAACAAAGATTCTGTTTCAAATTTATCCACTAACATTAAAGGACGCATTGGATATTTTCGCGCCTGTCAGGCAAAGCTGGAAAATAAGCCTGATAAACAATGGGAATTCCTCCTTGAAGCAGTAAAAGCGGATAAAATGGAACTGGATTCCATGATTATGCAATGGGAGCTTTGTCAAGTTCCCGCCGAAGAAAATAAAATCGCGGCTATTACTGACGAGGTTCGAAAAAAGGTTGACGATGATATCGAAAAACTGCTTGACGAGCTGGACAAAGCGGTTATCAACAGCGGTATTAATTCGTACACTCAGCTAAATCATTACGCCTGGCTGGCAGTTAAAACAAACCGTCATTTAGATAAAGCCCTCAAATACTCCAAAGAAGCTGTCGATAATAATCCAACTTCTTCCGCCTGCATCGATACATTGGCTCACTGTTACGCCGCTAACGGCGACTTTGACAAAGCGATCGAGTTCCAGCTCAAAGCTGTCGAGTTGGATCCCACGTCACAAGTGTTATACAAAAATTTGTTGAATTTCAAAAAACTTAAAGAGGCTCAACGCTAATTACTCATCACTAATTACCAGTTACTAATTAATCATGAACCACCGCAACTCACTTCAATTCCGCTTCGCCTTTACGCTGGTCGAACTTCTGGTTGTTATTACCATTATCAGCATTTTGATGGCTTTGCTGCTTCCGGCGGTCAACGCCGCGCGAGAAACCGCTCGTCAGCTTCAGTGCCAGAACAACCTCAACCAGATTGGCAAAGCCTGTCAGAACCACATCACCTCCAAAGGATTTTTGCCTTCTGGAGGAAAGTACAAACGTATCGGCGAAGCCCAACAGGACGACGACGGGGGAAAGGGCCTTGATACTTCTTCTGGCGCTTATAAATATGACAAACAGAAAGGCGGCTGGATTTTCAATTTGCTTCCATTTATTGAACAAGAGGCTCTGTACCTTATGACTAAAGAAGGCGACTC
>JAZRTH010000536.1:0-3327 GCA_045651945.1 Thermoguttaceae bacterium | reverse complement strand
TTCCAACTTCGGTCTGGTTGAAGCCGTTGCGACCAACGCTGGCACGAAGACAGTTTCCAACGCCAACAGCGCCAGAGATTTCGTTCTCAACACCTACGGTTGGGAAGACTAAACAGAAGTTGTAGGGAATAGAAAAACATCTCGTCATTAGCGATTTGTATTCTATTCCCTACTCCCTATTTCCTACTCCCTAAATGAGTCGTATCGCCTCATCAATCGTTATTTTTATAATCGCCTTCGTTCTGCTCAACGTAACCGGTAACCGGATTCCGTTGTGCTGGGACGAAGGCGATTCTCTTTGGCGTGTCGAACAGATTGAACTCTGGCTGGGACTGAAAGACGCGCCAGCAGACGCGAAGCCAACCGCCGACTCTTTGCCGTACATTACGTATTCTGAAGGGCACCCGGCGTTTTATGGGATTCTGGCGGCGTCTGGCGACGTTATGGGACGATTCATTCCCGGCGCGGGTTTCAGAACGTTTTTTTATTTTTTTTACGCCTTGGCGATTGCCGCCGTATTTGGAAAACTGCTTCGGCGCTATCCGACAAACGTCGCTCCGGCGTTGATTGCGGCAGCGAGCATGATATTAATTCCCCGGCTTTATTGTCACGCTCATTTTGCCGTCAACGATTCGATACTGACTTCCTGCTGGATTTTGGCGTGGGCTTTTTTTACAGAAGACGAATCGCCTCAGTCGCCGTGGCGAGCGGTTCCCTTCGGCGTTTTTCTGGGTTTGACGATGGCTTCCAAATTCACCGGTTGGCTGGCGCTCCCCTGCTTCGCCGCGGTCTGGATATTCCATAGAAATCGCAACCTGTTTTTCTATTTGCTGACGGGTTTTGTTGTTGCCGGGCTGACGTTTTACGCGGTTAATCCTCCACTCTGGTTTAATCCGGTTGGCGGAATGATTGAGTTCTTTTCCCGCAATATGGGACGCGAAGAGACGTTCAATCTGACGGGGTACTTTTTCGGTCGTCTGTATAATGTTACATATTCGCTGCCGTGGTACAATACGCTGGTTTGGGTTGCGATTACCATTCCCGTGGGAATTCTGACGCTTGTCGTTCTCGGCTTTGGCGAACTGTGGAGCAGCCGCAAGACGCTGTTTGCTCAATGCCTGTTTTTTAATGCGATAATTCTGCTTGTCGTTCGAGCGCTGCCGCACGTTCCAGCTCACGACAACGAGCGGTTGATCATAACGGCGTTTGCGTTTCTGGCTATAATCGCGGGGGTGGGAACCCTGACTTTATCCAGACTGTTTGAGCGTATATCAGAATATCGCCGCCGCATCGTATACAATTCTCTTTTGATTGCAATTGTCCTCGGTTCGTTGAGCAGCTGGATTATTTACGCTCCGCACTGGCTGTCGTACTATAATTTGACGGTTGGAGGGCTTCCCGGAGCGTATCGATTGGGATTGGAGCCAACGTACTGGTGGACGGATCTGGACGATTCCACCTTAAACTGGATTAACGAAAACAGCAAGCCGGGAGAGAAAGTTCAGTTCCAGATCTGCTCTCGATACAATCTCAATAAACTGATTGAAGATAAAAAACTGCGCGTCAATTACGCTTCCACGGCGCCGGGGAGCTATCGCTGGTACGTTATGCAGACTCGCCCGAGCGTGATGAACAAACATGACTGGCGTCTGGTTCAAACGCAAACGCCAGCGTATACTGTCACAATTCCATTTTCTGGTCCCGGACCGTGGAATCTGAATTCCGTCCCGCTGATTCGAGTTTACGATTTGAAATGTAAACCGGAAAAAGACGAGAAATAATCCCGGAGTTCTCTTTTTATTTTCCTTTAATGGGTATGTATTTCCCCGGTCTAAGCATGACGCTTTCAACCGCTTGAACCGCCTGATTGTGAAGGACTTCTTGCGCGCAAACAGGTTCTCCAGAAGGATTGACCCGTTTCCAAACGCCATTTTTGTCGAGAGTGTGACGTTTTTGGTTGTCGGAGAAATACAGCTTAAGCATTTCAATCAGCCGCGAGCGAATATTGCTTTCTAAAACCGGGAAAATCGTTTCCATACGCGTTTCCAGATTTCGAACCATCAGATCGGCAGAGGACAGGAACACTTCCGGATGACCGCCGTTTTTGAAGTAATAAATGCGGGCGTGTTCCAGAAAACGCCCCACAATCGACGAGACGCGAATGTTTTCTGACAGCCCTTTTACGCCCGGTCGGAGGCAACAAATTCCTCGAACGTTGATGTCGATTTTAACGCCTTTTTGAGACGCTTTGTAGAGAGCTTCGATTATGTCCGGGTGTTCCAGCGAATTGCATTTGAGCATGATGTGCCCTGGCTGAGCGGGGCTGGACTGGTCAATTTCCTGTTGAATCAAATCGAGAATTCGTTGGCGCAGCAAATGCGGTTCGACGGTAAGGTATTTCCAGCCGACTGATTCAGAATATCCGGAAAGAATATTGAAGAACGCCGCCAAATCGCTGACAATGCCCGGCTCAGCGGTGAATATTCCCAAATCCGAATAAATTTTGGCGGTTTTATCGTTGTAATTGCCCGTTGCCAAATGAGCGTAGCGTCGAATGCGGCCGTTTTCACGTCTGATAACCAGCAGGGCTTTAGCGTGAGTTTTGAGGCCAACGATGCCGTAAATGACGTTGCAGCCGGCATTCTCCAGACGTCTTGCCCACTGAACGTTTTGCGACTCGTCGAATCGGGCGCGAAGTTCAACTAAAACCGTAACCTCTTTTCCGTTGAGAGCCGCTGTTTCCAGCGCCTTGACAATCGGGGATTTACCGCTGGTTCGATAGAGCGTCTGTTTAATTGCCAGCACGTCGGGGTCTTCGGCAGCGCGTTCGAGAAACTGGACAACCGGGTCAAACTTTTCGTACGGCAAAGAGAGCAAAATGTCACGGCGACGAATTGTTTCCCACATGTCCTGATCAGCGGACGCATCGAGTAAATCGCGCGGAATTTGCGGTTCCCACTCCGGATCCCGAAATTTGTCGAAAAACGACATCCCAGACAGCGCAAAGAGGGACTTGGCGTCCAGCAACCCGTCGACGTCAAAGACGAACGATTCCTGCACGTTGAGCGTTTTTTTCAGCCAGGAACGAATGTTTGGAGGAGCGGACGCTGAGATTTCCAGCCGAACGGCGTCGCGGCTGCGTCGTTCTACAACAGCCTCCTCAATTGCAACGGCCAGGTCGACGGCTTCGTCAAAGTCCGTTCCCAAAGGATTGTCACAGACGCGGATGTCTGCGTCGCGCGTTATGCGGAACACTGCGCTGGAATTGACTTTGCATCCTGGGAAAAGCGAACCGATGTTGACTTGAATAACGTCGTCAATCAGGGC
>JAZRTH010000535.1:0-1274 GCA_045651945.1 Thermoguttaceae bacterium | reverse complement strand
TAACATGTTGTTCTGATGCGGCGGGAAATGGTCGACTTTATAGTCCGTATAGAGTTTATACGTCCCGATCTGCCGCTCTTTGGGCGTTGGACAGTGACACGGATCGCAGCGGCGGGTAATCGCCTCGTCCATGGCTTTCGTTTCCTGCCAGTCGCGGTCGTTGCGGACGTTTCGATTCTGCATGTAGTATCCCAGCCCGCCGGAGGCGTTAGCGGCGTACGTCCCGGCGTAGTTCGCGCCAGCGTCCAGCCAAAGGCGAATCATCTTCACGTCTTTTTCGTCCATGTTGACTCCTTGATGGTGTTCTTCGATCATCTTCAACAGCGTACTGGACCCCGTTCCGATCTCGTACGGGTCAAAGTTGCTTCTGGGTCGGTTGCGGTTGTCGCCGAACATCTTCCGCCACGACATCTGCATGTAGCTGAACGTATAGACCGGGTTCCAGTGTCCGGAGGCGTTGAATCCTCCTTCTTCCCGGTCCGGGTTGTGACATTCCAGACAGTACTTGTCGAGAATGGGCTGAATGTCGCGGGGGAACGAGAAAATATCGGGATAGCCTGCGACGGGTTCCGGGTTGACCGGCGCGCTTCGCATGAGTCGGAAGAGCCGATCCCGGTCGTCCGCGTTGGGCGTTTCCGTTCTCTCTTCGTGACAGCCGATGCACGCAGTGCGCTCGCCCGGCATGACGGACGTAAACGAGTGCATGCGTTTAACGCAATGACCGTCTTTGTCCATCGCGAGGAAGAGGAACGCTCTGTTGGGCGGCAGGTTGAAGTAGGCGGACCCTTCCGGCGTAACGGGAACGGAGCCGTAAAGACGCTCAAGCGTAAACGTCCCGAACGACGACATCTGCTCCATGCCGCCGGAATAATGAATCGGCTTGGGCAGCGTCTCGTAAATCAACAAGTGTGTAACAGTTCCCGGCGGGACGTCTTTCATTTTGCGTCCGCGATAAATATTCGCCAGAGCCAGCGAACCCCATTGGGCGTTCGGGTCGGTCTGGTCTGAAATAACGCGTTCCCGCTGACGGGGCATGATCGGTCGGGGTTCGGAAATCCAGAACGACTGTTCTGTGTGACTGGTTGACGGCAAACGGTTGTCTGCCGCGTAGCCCTGGTTGGACTGGTCGGCGGGCTTATTGCCTTTGAACAGGTTCGGCGGAAGCGTAAAGATGGTTTCTTCCCGCCCTGCTCCGTTGACCAAAACGATTTTATCGAACGACGCCGCCATGAACATGTTTTCGGAAAACGCCCATGGGTCGGCGAAATCGTTGG
>JAZRTH010000534.1:0-2108 GCA_045651945.1 Thermoguttaceae bacterium | reverse complement strand
TACGTATAAACAGTACGACCTTTTCGCTCGATATTTTGGAATGGGGCTGGGAACTATAGTTGGACTGTTCACCCATATAATAACGTATTTAAGCTTATGGATCGCATTCTTTTATTTTATGCGTACAAAAAACGCCGCTGTTGAAAACGCATTCGAGAATCCAACAAAATTCCAAGACGATTTTTTTAAGAATACGACAACAAACGAAGATTCTGACGACGAAGAGGAAGACGGAGACGATTACTCCGAAGACGAGGAGGAATATTCAGAGGACGACGTGGACGAAGACGACTTATCTGAGAGTTCTTATGATTTTTCTGAAAACTCTCAAAGCGAAAATGAACAAAAGGAAGAGCCCCTCTCCTTAAAACGTTGGCTGATAAAAAAGGTCTTTATTCCCGTACTATGGGCAATTCTGGCAACGTTATCGTGTACTATATGCGGTTATTTCACAGGTTATATCATTGATTCCTGTTACGCATCTCACTTCTATTCTGTTGATACGTGTCCCCCAATTGTAACTCCCGTTTTCTCTATTTTTTGTCCGAGCTCTGATAAGTTTTCTGCAATTGACGACAACTTTTTGTGTGTCCTTGTAACAGTTCCTGCAACATTAATTGGCGCATTCCTCTGCGTTCGTACAGTATTTTTGTTAAAATCCAAGTGGGTGAGTAATCATAGATATTCTTTGAAGGTAGTCATTTATACCATAGTTGCGAATTGCATACTCCCGTTAGCTTTAACCGCTCTGGCAACATGGCATTTCTGCCAGCCGTCGATACCCTACAAAGACAAGGAACTGGAAAGCGGCGTTTATCTCTATACAAACAACACCACATATAATATTGCAGGGATCAATATTTACTCTTCTCGCTGCGGCGGGTTTTCCCATTCCGGATTCTGTTTGATAACCAAAGACCCCAGAAGAGAAAACGTCCTGCGGCGAAAGCTTGGTCTCTTACCGCTTCGATTTACCAAACTCCAGCGCGGCTATTACGTCAACATGCTCAGTATTGCTGTTCCGGATCAGGACGGGTTTACCAACTACCAAAGCCGCTGTTATCCACAAGAAAACGCCTACGATTTCGATGCCGACGCATTGAAAAATTTCCTTGACGGTCATTCCCCCAACGACCTGCCCGCCCCGGCGCTGAAAATGATAAAACTCTCGACAGACGATTACCATAAAACATGGAACCGGATCGTCGAGTTGGGAAAACAATATGACAAACTATTCCCTAACGGCATGGTTTACAGCCCCATTCCCTATACAGACAAAAACGTCAAAACGATTAACTGTAACACTTTCTCCGGAGCCGTTCTCGATACGCTCATTAAAGAAAAACTGATTAACTCGAACGGGAGACAAACCGTCAAAGAGTTTGAGAAATTAATCAACCCGCCGTTCAGTTTCGGAGGTCAAACGATGGCAGACGGGCAGAAACTCAACGAATTCTTTGCTCAAGGCAACGCCTCGGAACAGGTCAAACGTCATTGGGAATTCGTCAAAACCGCCCCGCTGAGCGAACAGAACTTTTGGGCGAACGTCCTCCGCCCCGACGGCTTCGGCAAGAGTTTATCCAAACTCATCGAAAAGCCAGAAGAATAAAAAAGACAGTAAAGCGCGGCGCCTTACTGTCACATATTTGAGGCGTCTATCAGAGGACGCTTTCTCGCATAAGCAGAATCGAACTCCACAGACGTCTTAAATAAAATCATCGACGTCGTTCGGGTCAATGCCCAGTTCTCTCAGACGTTTGGCGGCAAGAAAATGACGCCGCCCTTTCTCGTACCATTCTATAGCTTTGACCATGCTCTTTTCAACGCCCATGCCGTGTTCGTACATGTATCCCACGCGAAACGGTCCGTACGGCTGTTTTACGGTTTTATAAATTTCAAACGCCCGTTTCCAGTCTTTTTCGACGCCGCCGGTTCCCTTGCGAAGAATATCCGCCAGATTGCAGCGTGCGTAGTCGTCTCCGTCAGCCGACGCTTTCTCATACCAGTAAACCGCCTTGTAACAGTCCTTTTTAACGCCAATTCCCTTTTCGTACAGAATGCCCAAGTCGCATTCCAGCATCGCCTGATTGTAGTAGTCAGACGTCCCC
>JAZRTH010000533.1:0-2073 GCA_045651945.1 Thermoguttaceae bacterium | reverse complement strand
AATACGACGCGGAAAACAAAACCCAGTCGATTTTCCTTAACGGCGAGCAAATTGCAACTCAAACTGTCTCGAAAGGTTTTACCGGAGGAAAAACGCTGGATATCGGTAAAACTTTTGATTCTTCACCCTCGTACTTCAATGGAAGGATGAGAGGAATTTCCATTACAGACGGCATTTTGACCCAGTCAGAAATTCAAGATATGATGAACGCTGACCGCAGAACGACGCGCGTTGAGAATTTTTCAATGGGCAAAAATACCGAAGAATGGTACGCTGGCGGCGGGTCAACGGTTGGCGTTCTTTATGAATATCAGGGTAAAAACTGCTTACATACCTATTATGGCTCCAGCCAGGACGGAACAGCGTCTAATCTTTACGGTCAAGGCAACAATGATGGTATGACTACAGTTCTCTGGGGACCGCAATTTACGGTTGCAGACGATATTCCAGACGACGCGGCAATTACGTTTTCTGTCGCTGGATGCGCGAACGCGTTCAATCCCGACAGCCGATCTGCCGGCAACGCGGGCGTATCTTTGTGGGATTTGACAACTGGCGACTATGTTCGAGACAGCAGTGGAAAAGTTCTTTCTGCTAACGGAAGCGGTACAGCTGCCTGGTTAGACGGGTCGTTCTCTCTCAAAGGGCTGGAAGGACACAACCTGATGATTATCGCAGCAGACCGTTCCACCAGCGGCTGGGGTTGGATTGCTCTTACCGACTTAACCGCAGACTTAACGCAAGTCAGTCCGATCGCCAATGCGGCGCAGCATCATCTTGTTCTTAACGACTTCAACTTCGACAAAGCCGGCGATTTCAACGGCATGTATGAAATTGACAGCGAAGGAAATAAACTCGATACAGTTTCCAATTTTCAAAACGGATATTTAGGCGCGAGTACGAGAATTAATTACTACGTTGATGAATCCGGTTTAGCGGCGGGAAAAGGATTCCTCAGTTCTTCGGATTCCAGTGGTAGCGAAACGGCTACTGGTCGTTTGCGTTCGGATCCGTTCCTTGTTCAGGGCGACATTTTAGAATTTCTCATCTCAGGCGGCAGCGCGGATTTGCATTTCGATTTAATTGACGCTGATTCTGGGGAAGTTTACTTCACCACAACTGGCGAGAACGTCAACGCATTCCGCTATGATTTTTGGAACTTGAAAGACCTTCAAAACAAGTCCGTTTATATTCAGGTAACAGACGCAAAAACCGCAAGCTGGGCGCACCTGGAACTTGACCAGATTCGTCAAATCAAGTTCGCCCCGACCGAAGCCGACGTCGCAGCCAGTGAAAACGTAATTAAAGCCACGAACGTGGAATACAACAGCGGTCTGCCGGGCTGGAATATGGAAGCGTATAAGCTTGAAGGAACCGGCGTTGATTCTCTGGATGCGTTAGCCAACTATATTACCGGCGGAGCGGATCCGGACGATCAGTTTTATCGATTCTATTTGAACAACTTTAAAGCCTCCGACGAGGCCGTTGGCGTTAACGTCTTCTCAACGTTAAACGTCGATTCTGCCGGACAGTATACGTTGGCGGTTGACAACGACGAGCCGTACAGAATTATGCTTAACGGCGAGACGGTCTTTGAATCCGAAGGTTCAGACGGTCTGGAATTCATTCCGCTGACGTTAAGCGAAACGGGGCAGTACGCCTTGGAAATGTTCTATCTGGACGAATCCGGCGAAGGCGTTTCCCTTTACGTGGCAGAAGGCGCGTTTGACGCTTGGGACAGCGCTTTCTCCGGCTTTGGCGCTGGATACTTAACCAGCTACGCTGACTACTTTGTTGGCAGCAGCGAAGTTCCAGAACCGTCCACGTGGGCTCTGCTCGTTCTCGGCGCGGTTGGGATGTTGTACTTCCGCAAACGAAAGTAAGCGATTGTTACGCTTAAGATTTTTATGGAACGCGACGGCAAGCCATCGCGTTCCAAACTTTTCTTGCTATTCTCTTGACAAAAAGCTTTGTTCTGGTTTAATATAGTAACGCGATATTAATATCGCCATGTAATTTCTGGAAACAAACCGAAAAAGGAAGACGACGATGTCAACTAGCCAATTCGCGATT
>JAZRTH010000532.1:0-1399 GCA_045651945.1 Thermoguttaceae bacterium | reverse complement strand
GAAACTTCTCGAGTTCCTTTTTTAACGGCGCTAAATCGTTCTGGATAACATCCCAAATTATACACATATCCACGCCGGAATATCCATGAACAATTCGATTTCAAGTCGGATCGTAGCCATGTCGTTCTGTGAGCCAAGGAGTTGGTGAGTTTAATTGTCTTCCTAAGACCGCTTGGCCTCCGACTTGAAACTTCTCGAGTTCCTTTTTTAACGGCGCTAAATCGTTCTGGATAACATCCCAAATTATACACATATCCACGCCGGAATATCCATGAACAATTCGATTTCGCATGCCGTAAATCTGTTTCCACGGAATAGTCGTAATCTGCTGTTTTACTTCATAAGACAGCCCCATTTTAGCCAATTCGCCAATCTGCATAAGATTAAAAACACAAGCCTCTACAAGCATGGAGTTCGACTGGAATTCGTCCAATGTTTTACAATCTTTACAGTACAGGATAACAGAATTGATATGGTTATAAATCTTCTGTAAAATCTGTTGATCTTTACTTTTCATAAATAACAACTCCGTTATTGGTAATTTCGTTATCAACTTCGGAACCCGTCGATACCTGCGTTACGTCAAGCAAATCGACGTTTTTATCCAAAGCGGTTACGACGTCTTCCAGCAGTCCAAAAAACGAAAGACCTCTCAAGCCGCTGTCAACCAGAATATCAATATCGCTGTCAGGAGTAGCGCAGCCTTTGGCATAAGAGCCAAACAGAATCGCTTTCCTGACGGAATATTCTGAAAAAACAGGGAATAACCGTTCTTCGATTTCCGGTAACGTGTAAATTAATTGGTTCATTTTTTCTTGTCCTTTTGGGGGTTGACGAAAGTCAACGCCCCATTGAAGGTTACAGGCAAATTACCCCTCTTTTGCGATCAACGCTTCGTAGTATTCGCGGCTGCGGGCCATGGCGGCGACGCCGTCGGCGACGTGGTTGTCACATTCCAGCAGGAGCCAGCCGTTGTAGTCCTGTTCGACCAGAAGCGGGATCATGTCTTCGTAGGGGTATTTCGGCGTGAGCGGGTCGTGAACGTGGATCGTGGCGCCCAGCCGGGTAATAACAGACTTGAAATTCGCGACGAAGCCCGGCGCGTTGAGGTCGCACTGGTTGCAGTTCCAGCACAGACCGACGTTCTTTTCCGTAACCTGTTCGATAATCTCTTTCATAATCGGAATAGGAGCGCACCCGCCGTGATTTTCCAGACGGATTTGCTGTCCGTAGTCGGCAGCGAATTTTCCCAGCTCGTTCAGAGCCGCGGCGATTTGAGCCGTCGTTTTCTTTCGGTCAACGCCCTTGGGCAAGTCGTTCGGCTTGACTTTCACGCCGGAACCGCCGCAGTCTGCTGACAGAATAACGTACTCTTTAGCGCGTTCAATGCAACGACGAA
>JAZRTH010000531.1:0-1958 GCA_045651945.1 Thermoguttaceae bacterium | reverse complement strand
AACGAGAGTCAGGTACGGCTCGCAGAACGGGCTGGATTCTCCGGGGCGGGAAATGTTTTCTCTCCAGCGATGATTGGACATTCGGCACGTCATATTGAGCTTCTTATAGGCGTCGGATTCCGGGTCTTGATGGCATTTGGCGCAGTATTTGTCCAGAACCGGCTGAACGAACCGCATGTAGGAAATGGATTCCCCGGTTCCCCAGCTGGGCGGCGTGAGCTTTTGCGGTCCTTTTTTCATTGCCATGTTCATGCCCTTGGCGGGAGAGTTCCCCTTGGTGTTGAGGTTGGATTCGTGACAGCCAAAGCAGCCGCGAATTTCGCCTGGCATGACGTTGGTAAACGTTCTCATGACGTGAATCGCCATGCCGTTTTCGTCCAGCATTTCAAAGTAGACGGACTGTCCGGCGGGCAGTTCAAAGAAAACGCTTCCATCGGGTTCAATCGGAACGGTACCGAGGATTCTCTTAACGCCTTCCGCCTGGAAGACGGACACGGCGGGGCCGTCGTGCTGAACGGTTTTATGCCACGTCGTATAGGTTTTCGGGTCCATCTGAATAACGCGCAGCGCCTTGCCTTTTTCTTTCAGCTCAGGCGGGGCGTTGTCGAAAACGTTGTTGGAGTACAGGTATCCGGGTCGCGGCTTGACGCCTTTGCCAATCTCGGGCCAGTCGACCATGTCGGGCTTGGTAATCGGGGCTTGACGCGCTTTGAGCGGCATGGCGTACCAGGCGTTGGAATTCTGGGCTTCGTGAATGAGTTCTTTGTTGCCGTAGACGTCCTGCAGGTACAGCTTGAAGAACCAGCCGTAGTCAGAACCGTTATAAAGGCACGTTCCCTTGCGAATCGAAACGAGCATGTATTCTTCCGACAGCGGGAAGGGGGACTTGAAGGCGTAGAACGCGCCGGACTTGTGATAGTCGTAGCTCGGCGCCGGGTCGTTGGGACCGTTGCCGGGATGAACCGGCCAGCCGCCGCCCAGTTCCGGCCACGGCGTTTCTCGAGTAATCCATTCCAGACCGTCCGGGTAGTTCAGACCTTTGGTCGGGTCGATGTATCCCAGCGTGCCGTCAAACCAGGCGTGATGGCCAACGGCGGTAAAGACGACTTTATTGGTTCCGGGAATGGCGCGGGCTTCGGTCAAGACGTCCGGCCAGATGGACTGGTTGCCCCAGAACGTTTGAGCGTTTGTGCCGTCCGGGTTCATCGTCCAGAGGGACTGAACGCGCCACAGAGCCTTGTCGGTGTATTCCCAACGGGTGAAAATGACTCTGCCGTCCGGCAGCATGGAGGGCATGTATTCCGGCTCGCCGTTGGCGGAAATGACGTAGATGTTCTTTCCGTCGGCGTCACAGCGGGACATGGCGTAAGAGTGCGTCATGGGCATGCAGCGAACGTAGCTGCCCTGTCTGGACGACGCGAAGATGATGTGTCCGTCCGGCGAGTACACCGGGTCGAGGTCGTCGTAATCGCCGCGGGTCAGCTGACGCAGATTCGTCCCGTCCACGTTGACTTTGTACAGGTGGAAAGAACGCTCTCCAACGGGTCGATAGCAGAAGACGATTTCTTTCCCGTCGAACGACAGGTCAGGACGCCAGAACGCGCCTTTGAGTTCGGGAACAATGTCCTTTTTGACTTCGCACGGATTCAGACCGACAATTAGCAGCTGCCCTCCGTCGCAAGCCATGTATCCGTTTCTGTGACGGGCTTCGTGTCCCCATTCGTCGGTCGCGTCGCCCGGCTTTCCTTTCGGATACGGGTTCTGAACCATCAAAATGGAATCGAAATCCAGCAGCGGGTTGGAAAAGAGAATGTCACGCTTGACTTTTCGGACTTCAAAATACAGCGCTTTGAAGTCTTGCTCGGCTGATGCGTCGAGCTTCTTCTGCAACTCGTCCAGAGCCGCGACTTTCGCGGACAGATCCGGGGCGTCCGCCATCTTGCCGATGCGTTCGGCGG
>JAZRTH010000530.1:0-3998 GCA_045651945.1 Thermoguttaceae bacterium | reverse complement strand
CTTTAGTCTGTATCTCGCTGGAGATGGTAGTATCGTCAGAATGGACATTGACCGCAACGCAGTTCCTGAACCGTCGACCTGGGCGCTGATGATTCTCGGCGCTGCCGGACTGATCTACTGGCGAAAGAGAAAGTAATTTATAAATTTTTTCGGAGTGCGAGAGTGAAGCGTAAGCGAAACTCTCGCTTTTTTTAGCGAGCGACAGCTCGCGTTTTTTTAAACGTTCGTCGGGCTTTTTCGACGGTGGAACGTCTTTCGTCGTTCTCGTCGTTTTACGAAAGCGAGAGCTGCGCTCTCGCACTCCGACACGATTTTCTCGATTTTTTAAAAATTTTCTCTAAATTGCGTACATCTTTTCAAATTTTATGTTAAAATATAGATTAAGTAGTAGTATAAGAAGATATATCTCAAAGCGTTTTTCCGTTTTCGGGTATTCGAAAAGGGAGAATTTGCTTTGCGATTAAATCCGAAAATACGTTTATTAGAAAGCGCGTATCCATGTTAAATTTACGTCGAATCGCAGTTTTGTTGTCCGTCGCCGCGTTGTCAGTCAACGCCGCCCGCGCGGACGTGGTTTCCTATTTCAATTTCGATTCCGGGAACTACGTCAATTCTCAGCTCACGCCGACTGTTAACGGTACTCCAACTTCCATTACCGGCAAGTTCAATCAAGGGATGAACTACGGTCTTGACGACCGGTGGGTCTTTACCGGCGATCAGCTTGTCAACTTCTTGTCATCAATAGACAAAACCTGCACGGTCAGTTTTTGGGCGCAATCCAATAGCGACACCGTCTCAACCGGACAATATAAACAGGCGTTTTGGCTAACCGGCAGCGAAGCCATTGACGCTAATCTGGCTGCGAACAGCCAAAATTATCGCAATATGTTTACGCATTATGCGTACAGCAACGGATCCGCTTTATATTTCGACTCCGGTATTAACAGTTATGACCGAATCAGCACAGGCACTTCAGCTGACACCTACCCAACAGACGAATGGGTGCATTGGGCGTACGTTAAAGACGCCAACAATGGTACAATGCGCGTTTACAGAAACGGCGTTGAACTGGTTAGCGGTACCGGTAAAAACCGCAGCATTGAAGGCATCGTTGCCATGACAATCGCGAACAACCTTTCCGTTCAGATGGACGATTTCGTCGTTGACAACCGAGCCTTGCCTTCTGGGGAAATCCTCCAACTGGCAACGTCTCAAACCGCTTTGGTTTCAGACGTCATGAACCGCTCTCTGAGCAACGCCAGCATGGAAATCAGCCCCGGCGGAATCGGAACCGTCGGAACGATGCGATTCATTCAACAGCAGAACATGGCATACGGTCGCGGAGATTACGCTTCGCAGATAAATATTGCTGGAGGCGCAGGCGCTAATCGCGCCGTTGACGGCAACACCAACACAACGTGGGGCGGCGGCAGTATGATTCACACCAACGGCGGCGCGGTCGGCGATTGGTGGCAGGTTCAATTTTCGGACACTGCTGTGCCAGTTGACAAGGTTACCATCTGGAACCGAACGGAGGGCAACGGCTGCGACCAACGTTTGGGGAACTTCACTCTGAATTTCTATACAGAAGATCCGTCTGCTAACGCTGACGCAGCTCCGGTTTATTCATATCACTATTCTGGTATTTTCCCCGGCGGTCAAGGGTCAATTGACATTCCAGATACGTTTAACGCTAATTGGGTTCGCATTACCAACGGCATTGCTCAACCGTTAAATATCTCCGAAGTTCAGATATACACGCCGACCGACAACGGCGGCTTTTCCGCTGCCAGTAATAACGGCGCGATGATCGACGGTAAAAATTACCAGTCGTATAACCTGACGTTGTCTGACAACTCCGTTTTGACGATGGACGTAAACGGGGAAAACATGGACAAACTGTCGGTTTCCGGCGCGTTAGCCATGGGCGGACCGCCCAAGCTTAATGTTATGGACGCCAGCGCGATTACCGCCGCTGACATTCCCAATCTCTTGGCTGCCAATTCGTTCTCTGGAAAATTTGATCAAATCATTTTCTCCGGCGACGACCTTGCAGCGTTTGAAAGCAAAAATATTGTAATTCGCAGTTTCGAGGGAAGGAACCTGCAATCTGAAGAGATCGTTCACTGGATAGCCAACCCGGAAGACAAAAACTTTGCCAACGTTAATAACTGGTCTTCTAATCCGGATGGTCAGAACGTTGGCGTTGGTCTGTATGGAGACGAAGCTGCTGACATGACGCTCGATACGTCCATGTCGCTTGGTTATATGCACTTTGGATACAGTCATGTTGTTGGGAATGCGTCTTTGACGCTCAAAAACGGCG
The DNA here is from genome assembly GCA_045651945.1 of Thermoguttaceae bacterium. GTDB lineage: Bacteria > Planctomycetota > Planctomycetia > Pirellulales > Thermoguttaceae > RUG11551. The sequence goes on along the minus strand of JAZRTH010000530.1, from coordinate 1,672 downwards.
CGAATCTCTCTGTTACCAGCATGGGAATTGGAGAAAACTCCAGAAACACTCCAACAGTACTTAATGTAGAATCCGGCGCAACCCTTACCGATTCTGGAGACATGTACGTTGGACACGACGGTCTTGGAACTCTTAACGTAACCGGCGGCGAAGTTACAGTCAACAAACTGCGCCCGGGATATTATTCCGCCGGTTCAGGCGTTGTAAACATCTCTGGCGGCGAGGTTACAGTCAATGCTGAATCAGAAATCGGCAACCAGGGAAAGGGACAAATCACGGTTTCCAATAACGGCAAACTGACGTTTAACAGCACGGTTCGCATTGCCAACAATGGCGGCGGTCCGTCGTTTATCAATCTTGAAGACGACGCTGAAATGAGCGTCACACACCTGTTTGTTGGTCAGCGCGGAGCGAATTTGGGATCCATGACGCTGTCTGGCAATTCAAAATTAACTGTTAAAGACCACCTTGAAATTGGCACGGATTCCGGCTCCAACGGATCTGGAACCATGACCCTTAAAGATAATGCTCAGGTAAAGGTTACCAACACGGGAACGAACAGAACCCGCATTGGTTATAATGCTGGAACGAGTACGCTTAACGTCTCGGACAACGCCACTTTCACGGTCGATGGGTACAGTTTTCTTGTTGCTGATTCCGCAACAGGCGTTATCAATCAAACCGGCGGAACCATAAACATCAACACCAACAATCCAACTTATACTGGCGACCAGGCAGGCGGCAAAGCGTTTTTCAATATTTCCGGCGGTCAGTTTAACGTGAACAATCAGTTTATTTCCGGTACGCGCGGAATGTCGACGATTAACCTGTCGGGAACCGGCGAATTCAACGCGAATCAACTCTTTACCGGCGCGCCGGGATACGCTCTGAATTCATATTCGTATGTCAATCAGACCGGCGGAACGTTTAACGCGAAAGCGGGCATTGTGTACGGCTTGAACGCCAACCAGGGTTCGGGCGTTTACAACCTTGAAGGCGGAACTCTTAATGCGACGTCCATTACCCGAAAAGATGGGTATAACAATATGAATACCCAGTTTTACATGTCCGGCGGCGCTGCCAACATTGATACGCTGGCGATTCCCGCTCACGTCTCAGGCGGAACGTTAAACGCCGGGACAATCGACACAACGCTCAGCTATAAGGACACGTTCGCGCAGTCCGGCGGCGTTTTGACCATTGGCGGAACGGACACAATCGGTACGACGACTATCACCGGTTCGTACCTGGCGACAACTCCGATAGACGCAACCAACATTGGCAGAACGGGAACAGCGTTCCAGGATTCCAATTACAATACGACCTTTCTTCCTTCGCTTGCTATCGATGGCAACTACAACGACAGCAACTTCTCTCATACCGGTACAGGCAACGTTGCTCATTATTGGGGCGTATCGTATGGAGAAGACGTCAACTTCGGCAAGGTTGTCATTTACAACCGCGACTTTGAGGGCATTAACTCACGACTTACAGACGGCGTTGGTTTTTACGTTGACGTTTTAGACGCAGACGATAACGTCGTTTGGCAGTCTCAAACCTATAAGGGCGGCGGACACAAGGGATTTATCGTTGACGTTCCGTATGACGTTACCGGTCAGAAAGTTCGCGTCGTTCGCGGCGCCGCTACAACCGCCCCGCTCAATCTGACGGA
>JAZRTH010000529.1:0-1425 GCA_045651945.1 Thermoguttaceae bacterium | reverse complement strand
CCGCCGGGTCTTTGGCGTATTCAGAAACCCAGGAAGTCTTTAACAACGCACCGGTCAGCCCTCTGAAAATTCCCGGCTGGCGGCGCGGACATCTTCATCAGCACTCGTTCTGGTCTGACGGCTCGGCAACGCTGGAAGAGGCGTGTTCTCTTTATCGCGACGCCGGGTACGAATTCGTCGTTCCCTCTGACCACGGCAGATTTCAGGCGGATACCGACAAATGGTTTACTCCGGAAGGTCCGAAACGAGCGGCTTACGAACGCGGTCAGAGCCGTTACAAGTTCCCCATGCAGACGAAGGAAGAAGGCGGCAAACTTCAGCTTCGAATGAGAAACTTCGACGAGCTTTCCGCATTGCTCAATCAGGAAGATCGGTTTCTGCTCGTTCCCGGGCATGAACTGACAACGCACGGCGCCGACGGCGTCCAGGTGCACTCCAACCTGATTAACTCCCGGGCGGAAGTAACGCAGGAACTTGTCGACAAGCTGGAAGGTCAGGCGCCGGCAATGTACATGAGCCGACAAATCACCGGAGACAAAATGTCGCCCCATTGCTCCGGGTACGAATCGGTCAGCTGGTCTTTGCGAGCGATTAAAGAGATGATTGGCGATACGCCCAAAGACGAAGTCTTTTTCCAGTTTAATCACCCGGACTGGATCTGGTATGACGTTCAGCCGGAATGGCTTTGCGAACAGCCCGAAATTCGTTTCTTTGAACTGATCAACTGCGGTCCGAATTTCCCGGGGCGTCCGGACTTCTGGACAACGGAAAAGTTCTGGGACACCATCAACGCCTTCCGCGCCGACAAAAATCAGCCGTTGATCATGGGAACTGCGACAGACGACACGCACAACTATCAGCGTTTCTACGACGATTTCGACACCGCCGCCGGCGGGTCGGTTATGGTTCGCTGTGAAACTCTTGACGCTGTCGATTTGATGAAGGCTCTCAACCGCGGCGACTTCTATGCGGCTGTCGGCGTTTGGCTCAACGACGTTCAGTTCGATAAATCGACCGGTACTCTGGCGGTTGACGTTCACGCGGAAAAAGACGTCAATTACAAAATCGACTTTATCGGAACGCGCCGTGGGTTCGACAAGACGTTCAGGACGATTGATTCGCCCAAAGAGGGACGATACCCGGCGAGAAAGATTAATGTGTATTCCGAGTCCGTTGGCGAGATTTTCAAGACGGTCGAAGGAACTCACGCTGAGTATACCATGACGGACGACGACCTTTACGTCCGCGCCCGAATTACCGCGATGGTTCCCGCTCGCTGCACCATGCGCGGCAAGCCGGATCACCCGACCTGCTGGACGCAGCCGGTTCAGAAATAATCGTTAGTTCGCTAAAGTCCCGAAGGGACGATACTCTTTGTAACCGGCGGTTTCAACCGCCGGAAGGGAGCTTGAATAAAAAGAATAT
>JAZRTH010000528.1:0-1453 GCA_045651945.1 Thermoguttaceae bacterium | reverse complement strand
GTCAAATTGGGCGACCCGAACGTGTCTTCCCGGTCGACGCCGCGCTGGAAGTCGAAGTAATCGCTGATTAAATTGGCAGACGCCTGAAAGATAACCATTCCCAACGCCGCCAAAAAGCCGTTGACCCAGTTGCATTCCATCGGCACGATGCTGTTGCGCCAGTACAGCAGCCCCAGCGTCGCGACGACCGGGGTTAAAGACGCAGGGAACGACCACGGTCTAATCGCAAGAGTCCAGTCTTTTATGGAATGTCCGAACATAAAACTCTCCTGTCAGTCCTCTTCCACAACAATTTTTTTCGCCGTGCCCGCCAGTTTCAGCTCTCCCGGAAGAATTTTGACGTCCGTCAAGGTAACTTTGCGGCTATGATAGATCAGCGGGTCTGTTTTCCAGTCGTTGACCGAGTCGATCTCGCGCCAGTCCATAACAAGCTCGATTTCGCCTTTGTCAGTAGTTTGAATTTCACAAGGAATATTGGCGCTGTCGAAATACTTTTTCAGCTCGTTTTTGATTATCCCGCGAGAAATGGGAATGACGCCCAGTTTGACCTGCTCGATTATCAGATGGTAAACTCCCGGTTCCGGAACGGTAAAGCGGACTTGCGCCCAAAAGATAGACTCGAAGTCTTCCGGGCAGAATTCCATGGCGAAGTTGATTCTGTCCTGTTCCAGATGAACGCGGGGATAGTACGCTCCAATCGGAATCAGCCCCGGCAGATCCTGCTGAATTCGCCGTTCCAGCCAGCCGTTAATCTGATCCTCGGTATACGTCGCGCTCCATTCCTTTTTACGGCGGATGTCGTTTAGCATTCGCCCGGAAGAGAACACAAAGTCTTTCGCGTTCTGTTCCAGCTTATCGTCGGCAATGTCAATGCGCTCACGGTAGAATTCCGGATAGTACGTGATTGCTTTATGATACGAAAATCGAATTAAAAAGCAAATCGCTCCGATTACAATTACAACGATAGCGCCAATTTTCAAAAATCTGTTCATACAGACCAGTATCCTTTAAAAAGACTTTTTTGTCAAGAGGGGCATGGAATTGAAAATCGCCAGAGATGGCAAATTTTCTCGAATCTGGAATTACAAAACGTAATAACAACCCGATTCGAAAAATACCAGCATGCCCCCTGAATCAGAAGACATGCTGAACTGCTTTTACGATTGAAAAACGTTTTGACTTCTCCGTTAGCTTTCCTTCGGAATTTTAGCTCGGAAGAGAATCATATAGAACACTGGAACGACAAACAGCGTCAGGAACGTGGCGATAATCAGACCGAACATGATTGCGGTTGCCATGGACGAAAAGAGCGTGTCCTGCAGCAGCGGAATCATGCCGACGATAACCGTCATGGCGGCGACAGTAACAGGACGAAGTCGTTCTACCGCCGCTTCGACAATAGCGTGATAAACGTCGATGCCTTTGCTCCGCTCTTCGTCAATCTGGTCCATTA
>JAZRTH010000527.1:0-6079 GCA_045651945.1 Thermoguttaceae bacterium | reverse complement strand
CTAAGAACTATAAACCCCCAAGCTAACAGCTAGCGGCTAATAGCTAACAGCTCCCTTTAGCGCTTTGCGTCAATTGCTAATTACTCATTACTAATTACTAATTAATTTCCCGTCCCCCCCCTTTTATTTCGTTGAAGTTTTGATTAGAATATAGATAAATGTCCTGATTCTGTAAAGTAGCAGAGGGGCGGATGTTTATTCGTTTTTTAAGAGAGAGTCTATCATGAAACATTTTATTCCTGCGTTATTGGCAGTTGTTTTGTCGATTCCGTGCATGGCGTATTGCCAGACGGTTTCAGACGAAGAAAAAGCAGACGGTTTTGTTAGCTGCTTTGATGGTAAAACCATGGACGGCTGGGTTGGAGACACCAAAGGCTACTTCGCTCAAGACGGCGTTATGGTCTGCAAACCCGGCGGAAACGTTTACCTCGCCAAAGACTACAAAAACTTCATTTATCGTTTCGAATTCAAACTGACGGAAAACGCCAACAACGGCGTTGGAATTCGCTGCGAACGCGGTAAAGACGCCGCTTATTATGGCATGGAAATCCAGGTTCTGGACAACTCCGGCCCCGCCTATCGCCACTTGCAGCCGTATCAGTATCATGGCTCCATCTACGGCATCGTCCCGGCGGATCGCGATTGCCAGAAACCGGTTGGAGAATGGAACACTGAAGAAATCAGCGTTAACGGAACCAAGATCAAGGTTACGGTCAACGGCAAAGTTATCGTTGACGCCGACATTGCCGAATTCAAAGGCGACGGCGACACGATGGATCATCGTCAGCACCCCGGTCTTCACAACGAAACCGGCGCAATCGGATTCCTCGGTCACGGACATTACGTTGAGTTCCGCAACATCCGCATCAAGGAATTGCCGTAAGTTTAACGCTTAATTTACAGACTTTTGGCGCATAGGGTTTAGAGAAAAATCTCTTGGCTCTATGCGCCAATTAATACCAGCTCAATATGAACAAGACAAATCTTAATTCGCTCTGGTTTCTTCTTGCCGGTTTGGGAATAGGCTTTCTCGCTTATGGCCTTTTTAAAGCGATTTTTACTCAAGCTCCGCCGCCAGCTGTTCCCCATTATATGATGCGTCCGGAACCGCCGGAAGAGAAGGTTGGCTATCAGTTTGATATGTTTATATCTACGCCTTCTCTGGAATTGCCGCTCGATTTTTCTCTTGACCCGTCGGGAAGTCTTTTTTTCATTCTGGATAGGTATAAGAAATTTTATTTTATTGGTTTAACAACGCCGATTATATCAGAAGCGGAAATCCCACAACAACTTGACGGCGATACAATTGAATCTGTTACATCAGCGGATTGGGCGCCGGATATTCCAGTTGATTCCTTTACCGTATATTTGGGAACCAATTCAGGCGTATATCAATGGGTTGTTCCCACGTCGCAGCCAGAGCCGAAGGAAGACGTCTTAAAAGACTTGGCAAAAAAGTTTACAGACGGTTTTACAGAGGAATCGCGCCTGGCTGCCATACGCTTTTTTGGCGGAAAGCTCTTTGTGGTTGATTACGGCGCAGCCGAGCTTCGCGTTTACGACCAGAAATCCGGCGAATTAATTCAAACTGTCAAGCTTGATCCGCCTTGCGGAAACCTGTTGAACATATATATTCATTCAGACGGTTCTGATTATACCGTTTGGATTGCCGATCAGAAAAACTACCGATTTGTTCCGATTCAGTCTGACGGTCAATGCGACGTTTCCCGCATTTGGGGACAGCGCGGCAAAACGCTGGAGAGTTTTCAGGGTCTGTTCTCACCGGGACATTTTATTATTGAACCGGATGGGGCGTTTATCGTTACGGAAAATCTCTATCCATGTGTCAAAAAGTTTCGTCCTGACGGAACGTTTGAATGCGTCGTTGCCGGCGACCGCGCGTTTAACTGGTCAAAGTCGGATAGGCTGTTTGTCGCTTCATTTGAAGGCAAAGTTTATATTCTTTCTCCAAATACGAATAACATATTACAGTTTTCTCCAAAGCCATGATTTCGCTGAGTCAGTCGCAACAATACTGCCGCCAGGTCGTTAAGAACTCCAGGAGTTCTTTTGGACGCGCTATTTCGATTCTTCCCAAAGATTCGCAAACGGCGATGGAAGCTCTGTACGCATTTATGAGAACAATTGACGATATTACAGACGACGACGCGCTGGACTCTCAAGAGAAGAAAAATCGGCTGGAAGAAATACGTCGCTGCGTTTTGTCGCCTCAAGAGGATTTCATGCCGACATACAACGACAGCGCTCTGTTTAATTTTGTTCCCGCTTTTTCAGACGCAGTTGAACGATTTGCCATTCCACAATCTTGCGTAACAGACGTCATAGAAGGGATGCTGTTCGATTCCGATTTTCGACCTCTGAAAGACGTTGACGAGTTGAAATGGTATTGTCATTGCGTCGCGGGCACGGTTGGGCTGGCGTGCGTTAAAATCTGGGGGTTGAAACAGGGCGACATTTCTGTCGAGCATGCATGGGGCAGAATCGAAGGCTGGATAGAACAGCAGGCGTTTGCCGTTCAGCTGACCAATATTCTCCGAGACATAAAAGAAGACGCGCTTCGCGGCAGAGTTTACATTCCCGTTGACGTTTTGTGCCGATACGCCTGGAACCCGGCTCTGTTTATTGAACAGGTTCAGAAAAGCAGCTTCAAAGAGGGCGAGGCGACAGAGATGATTATGGACTTGGTCGCCATGGCAGAAGGGAATTATTTGTCCAGCCGACTGCTTAACGAGTATCTTTCCCCTCGCGGGCAGAAGTCGAACCGCCTTATTCGCCGCGTTTATGAGACGATATTACAAAAGGTCAGGAATTGTCCTGACCTTGTCCTGGCGCGAGGCGTTCATCTGTCCCGTTGGGAAAAAGTGAAGCTCGCTTTTACGGAACTGCTTTGGAAAAAGTAACGCTTTGTTTTATCCAGCGTCAGCTAAACCGTAAACAACCGCTTTCTGCAAACCTAATCTTGAGGTTGTTCGTCAACAGCTTCTTTCTTCTTTATAAAACCGTTTTCAATTGCGGTAAAAATTGCCGGGAATATGAAAATCAGGAAGATTATGGTTATAAACCTTGTTACAAAACACCCCCAAGGGTCGGTAAAAAGCGTACAGAAGAACCCTTTGCAATGTTTCAATCCGAGAACGCCTCCAAAACCAACGACAAATCGACACAAACCAATTAAAGCGCTGGCGGGCGCCTGGAATTTCACAAACCGTTTTTCCAGAAGCCAACCTAAAACAACGCCGATAAACAAACCGCCGTTACTCCAACTGTCCAACGCCATTTTTTGAGGATCAACCAACAGTTTCCCTTCAGCGTCGTAATCTAACGGATAGCTTTTGAATGTTATGTAGGCTAAATATACGGCAACGATTAGAATGCTGATTCCGAGAATTACAAAATCTCTGTTCTTTCCGTTTTTCTCCCATTTCAAAACAAACCACGCCAGAGGAATGCTTAACATGCCGCAGGTAAATCCGACAACGACGTCTTGAGGCGTATGAACGCCCAAAAAATTTCGTGAAAAACAAACCAGAAGAATTAAAACGAACAGACTAGAAGCTAAAACAATCCGTCTGCGATTTTGCCATGCTAACGCGCCTAAATATGCTGCGGCGTTAGTTGAGTGTCCGCTTGGAAAGGAGTATCCTGTAGCGCCAGCCAGAGCGTTTTCAGGAGGGATGATGCGAGGATCGCGAATCCATGGGCGATAAATGCAAAAGATCTGTTTAAGCAACCCGTTAAAAAGCAAAGCGAAGCCCACAGACCAAATAGCCAGGATTCCGTCTTCTTTTTTACCGCACAAGTAAACGTAACAGAGTATAGGAATAAACAGCACAAATCCAAAACCCGAGATGAGTTCAAAAAACTGAACGATTATATCGGGCGCTGCCAGTCTGATCTTTTGAAGAAATAACAGATATTCAAGATCCATATTTTAGGAGGAAACAAATAACGTGAAAAGGGATAAAATCAACGCTTCCGGGAAGCGCATGCATCAACGCATTAACACGAACGGTTTTGCGCTTAAAAGCAAAAGGAGGCAATAGACAAGAACGTGAATTCTTAACCACAGCCTCCCTTTAACTTTTTAAGCCAATAAGTAAGTACTTACCGAAAGATTGTTACTTTTTCCAAATCTCCAGAGCCGTAGCGGGAACGTTGGTTGTAACGGAATCGACGCCCATGTCAAACAACGCCTTGATTCTGTCGGGATTGTCAGCCGTCCAAACCATAACGGTAATGCCGTTGTCGTGAAGCTTTTTGACGAATTCCGGCGTCGCGGCAGAGTGCTCCAGGTCAACGTAGGTCGTGTTGATTTCCTTCAGCTGGGCGAGAATGCGGTTGGCGTATTCGTCATTCGTTTCTTTTTTGCCTCTGGTGCACAGCCAGGCGGCTTTGATTTCCGGAGCAAGACGGCGGCATTCTTTAATCGCGTTAGCGCTGAAGGCGATAATCGTCGTTTCTTTTTCCATTTTTCTGGCTCGAATGGCGGCTATCGTGTCCGCTTCCAAACCATCCTGTTTGAGTTCAACAACCGGAGCGCAAGTCGTGCCCTTTAACAGGTCGAGGTATTCTTCCAGCGTGGCGACTTTTTCGCCCTTGAACTGTTCGCCCTTCCAGACGCCGAAGTCCATGGTTCGAAGTTCAGCCAGAGTGTAATCTGTAATTCGTCCAGCAGCGGGATTGCCATTGGCGTCGCGAACAGTTCTCTTCAAAGCGCCGTCGTGATCCAAAACCAGTTTGCCGTCAGTGGTGCGATAGATGTCACATTCAGCGCCTTGAGCGCCGGTTTCGATGCAGGAACGATACGCGATAAGCGTATTCTCCGGAGTGACGGAAGAATTGCCGCGATGTCCAACTACAGGCGGAACGTCAGCGTCAGCAAATGCGTAAACGCCTAAAACGGCAGTCAAAGCGAGAGATAATAAAACGTGTTTCATGGGATAGAAAAAATAAAAAAACAGGGTAAAAAATACGATTCGAAAACAAAAAAAGTCGCTAACGCAGGAACGTCCAAAATGATTCGGCAAAAACATTCCTGCGCTGCGACAATAATAGATTATTCCAAAATGCTGTGAACTACTTTTTCAGCGTTAGTTACGTTATCTTCAATGATGGGCAAAGCAACGTCGTTTTCCAGATATTGTTCCGGAATAACGGTATTGGTTGCATCTTGCTGCGGGGCGTTCAAACGAACCAACAAGGCGTTTTGAGTTGTTCTTCCGCCGTTTTTGTGAATCATGACCGGGGTTTGAGACTGAGTCAGGTTGTACATGCCGGTTTCAAAAACGGTGTTTTCTGCGCCAATAACGTAGAACGCAACTCGCTGAGTTTGCGGATCAACTCGACCTTGAATCGGGAACGTCTGGTTGGTTTCTCGATTGTAGAACGAACCGCTGATCAAACCGTCGTTGGTTGCAGCCAACTGAATTGCTGCTTTGGTTGAGGCTTCCGGATTGGTCGGCGAGGTTGACAGTGCGAACGTACCCAAAGGCAGCCACTGGAGGTTAGTTTGGCTAGGGGTTGTTGACGGCATGCCATACGTTGCCAATTCTGCCGCAGACTGAGCGTATTCGTACTGCGTTGTTACTCTTTGACCGTTGATGTATACGTAGGAATCGTCGCCAATGATAACGTTCTGACCGTAATCATAGTAGAAGCCGTTTGTCCAATTGTACGTTGGATAGAAGCTGCGGATGCTGTTCCACGTTGGGCATCCCCACCAGTAGTAGACTGGATACGCGCTGCGATAGTAGTAATAATTCCACCACGGAGCTCGGTAGTACATGTTATCCCACCAGCCAAACGTGAACGCTCCGGTTGAGATGGCGAAGTTAGTCCAACCCAATGCAACGGAAACTCCCCAATTGTTCCAGTACGGACGCGGGGCGCGCGGGGGCGGCGGAACGTGAGGTCCGTACATGGCTCGATGAACGCTGGAATAAATGGGATCAAAATGATCGTGCGGTCTGGTTTGCCAACTTGGACGTCCGCCGGACGGAATATGGTGAGGTCCCGGAACAGGTCTCGGACCTGGCGAAACATGATGAGACGGACCAGG
>JAZRTH010000526.1:0-2557 GCA_045651945.1 Thermoguttaceae bacterium | reverse complement strand
GAATAACTCTTGCACCTTTACCATTGATCAGACAGGGGGAACGTTTACGGTTAACGGCAACCTGGCGCTGGGACATTACAATTACTCAAACGTTACGTACAACATCTCCGGTGGAACGCTGAACGTTCCCAATTACTCGTCCGACGGTCAGACCGGCTTCTGGCTTGCCGTTGACAGCGACGGTACGCTCAACCAGTCGGGGGGAACGATCAACACCGGACGTCTGAACCTCAACGCTCGCGATGCCAGACAGCTCGGAACGTACGTCATGACCGGCGGAACGCTCAACGTCGGAACCGGCGGCATCATGGCAACGAGAACCGAAGACGGTCGATACGTGATTAAACTGGAAAAGGGAACCATCACCGCGGGGGCGTCTTCCCTGACGGCGAACAAAGGCGACTGGACGTCCAACCTCAATATGCAACTTACCGGAACGGGAACCGATCGCGTTACGTTCAAGCCGGAAGATGGCTACTCAATCACGTTATCCGGCGTTCTTTCCGGCGATGGCGGATTGATTAAAGACGGCGCGGGCGCTCTGATTCTTTCTAATAAAAATACGTATGTCGGCGACACCACGGTTAAAAACGGGACTTTAAAACTGAATTATGCCGGCGGTACGGGATCTTTAGCGCCTGGCGCCAAAATTTATGTCGAAGGCTCAAACGCAGTTCTGGCTGGCAACGGCGATATTTTAGGCTATAAAACGGGCGCAATTGGCGCGATTTACCTGGACAATGGCGGAACATTCAAAAACGATTCAACCAACGCTCATATTACCGTCAATAACCCTATTTACATGAATAACGGCTATATTTACGCTGAAGGAAACGGCAATAACGACGTCGGCAACTTCTTTTTTGACAACGCCATTCATGTAACAGCTGGAACTGCAAACAAGATTACTGCAACTCGTTTTGTGCTGCGAAACCTTGACGGAACGACCTATGTCGGGGAAGATACGGCAGGCTTGTTTGACGTCGCCAGCGGCGCGAAGCTGACTATTTCCGCAAACATTAGTAACGGTTCCGGCGGAACTGCTTTGATCAAAGATGGCAAAGGCGATCTGGAACTCACTGCAAACAGTACTTATGGCTACGGTACTACTATTAAAGGAGGAAAAGTTATTCTGTCCGGCGAGGGTTCGTTAGGAACCGGCGCTGTTGTCAATAACGCGACTTTGGAATTTGCATGCAATACTGACAAAACCTTCAGCCCAAGCGTTACCGGAACTGGAGAGGTTATCAAAAGCGGCGATAAAACGTTGACGCTTACCGGCTCTATTGGTTGCGATGGAGGTACAACGGTTTCCTCTGGAACGTTAGCGTTGTCGAATGGTTTTGGCGGCGATAAACGATTTACTGGCGATGTTACAATTGCCGACGGGGCGACGTTATTGTGCGATGCACACGATTCGCTTGGATATGGCGGCAACGCCACAGTTCTGAAAATTTACGGAACCATGGACAATTCCAATGGCAACGAAACCCTCAATAATACAGAGCTGCATTTGTACGGCGGTACCGCGTCGTCTTCCAGCGGAGGCACGTTTGTCGTCTTAAATACAGGAGTTAAATTTTATTCCTGCGCTCTTGACGGCGCAACGCCGGAAAATCCAACTGTTTCGACGATTTCGTCGCAAATCAATCTGCGTACTGACGGAACGTTGGATATCAACACGGCGGCGAATTCTCAGCTTGACATGACCGGCGTTATCTATATTGGTGACAAGAGCTGCGCTATTAAAAAACTGGGAGAAGGCGTTTTGACGCTTACTGCTAACAATACGTACGACAGCGGTACGATAATTGACGCCGGCAAGCTCGTCGTTTCCGGCGCTGGTACGATTGGAACGGGTCCTGCAACAGTCGCTGACGGCGCGACGCTGGAATTCATCGTTGACGACGGCGCTGTCAAGCAAACCGGCGCGATTTCCGGAGCGGGAACCGTTGTCAAAACCGGAAATGGAACGCTGAGAATCAACAACGATGGCAGCAGCGAAACCCTCGCATACGGAAACATCCTCGTTCAAGCTGGGCGTGCAGACGTTAAAGGTCTGTACAATGGCACGATTGAGGTTTCCGGTCCGGCAGTCTTCTCGCCCGGCAATTCCGTCGGAACGCTGACGACTGACGAATTCATTCTCAACGCCGGCGCAACGCTGTTGATGGAACAGGACGAAACCGGCATGGATACGCTCATCGCCAATACGTTCAATATTGCCGACGACGCGATTATCGAATACGTCTTTACGTCCCTTCAGCCCGGCGCGACCTTAACGCTTTTCAACGATCCGAACGGACTGGAAGGTCAATACGCCGACGTTGATTACTGGGCGTCGTTCCTGACGCCGGGAGACGCGTATATCTGGAACTTCACGACGGATGGTTATTCCATTTTCGCCTCCGATGACGCCAACGCCACTCCGGAACCGTCGACCTGGGCTCTGCTGGCGCTTGGCGTTGCGTTTTGGAGTGCGACGGCTTGCCGTCGCTTTCATAGCCGGAAACGCCGCTAAACTCGATTAAGGCTAATTCGGCGCCAATATGGAGTG
>JAZRTH010000525.1:0-3010 GCA_045651945.1 Thermoguttaceae bacterium | reverse complement strand
ACTTTAGCATGAAAAATTCGGAAGCCATGATTGGCGTTCGAAATTACTTCAAAGGCGAGCATAACAACATCAACGACAATACCGGCGCGTACTGCCCCGGCGGAGCGTTTTCAATCGATAAAATTTCTGGAAAAGACGGGGCGTCCAATACCATCCTGCTGGGCGAACGACACGTCAATCCGGACGAATACTATACCGGCACCGCCAGCGACGACGACCAGGGCTGGGATCAAGGGTACGACCGAGACACCACTCGTTGGGGCGGCGCAGATAAATCCCTGTTTGGCATGGCGATGGGAGATTTGAATTACACGCCTGAAATTATTACCAAAATCAAGGCGTATTACACTCGTCAAAATTTAAGTAATAACCACTGGATTCCCATTCAGGATAAAGCCGGGTACACGTCGCCGTCGCGCTGGGGTTCGCCTCACGGAGACTCGATTAACTTCTGCATGGTAGACTCGTCCGTTGTTTCCGTCAGTTACGGCGTCGACCCGTTTGTTTTCTATTGTCTTTGTTCTCATTGCGATGGACAGGCAATTTCAGCAGACGTTATGAAGTAATCCAAAAAACAGGATTGCTGATTACGGCTTTTTTGGAAAGCGGCGCTTTATTTAACGATATACGGCGGTTGGGATTATCCCAACTGCCGCTTTTTTATATTTTGAAACTTTTTTCAAAACGCTATAAACCCTGTTTTCAGGATTGTTTCTTCTTCAAATAATATTTTCCAAAAAACGAATTAATCCTCTTGAAAAAATCATATTAGTCGCTATAATTATCATATATAAACAAAAGTATATAGGTGTCTCTGCGGTCATTAATGCCTGTTTGTATAGATATGTTTTAGTACAGTAAAAGCGCAGAGACTTGTTTATTTTTCATCCAGTAACTCATTTTTACAATCTTAGATATCATGAGAATTTACAGACGCGCCTTTACGCTTGTTGAACTGCTGGTCGTGATTACGATTATCGGGATAATCATGGGATTGACGCTGCCGGCGCTTAACTCCGCCCGAGAGTCAGCGCGGGTTTTGCAGTGCAAAAACCATTTGAAACAGCTCGGAACGGCTTGCTGGACGCACAACTCGGAACAGCTTACGCTTCCCACCGGCGGATGGGGTTGGCAGTTTGCCGGCGACCCAGCGCGCGGGTTCCGCGAGCTGCAAACCGGCGGCTGGCTGTACAACATCTTGCCGTACCTGGATAACCGCGCCTTGCACGACATGCCCGGCCCTGACCGCATGAAAACGCCGGTTCCGGAGTTTCACTGTCCTTCCAAGCGAAAGCCGATTCGGTACCCGTTTTCTCATTCCGGCAACGTCATGTGCTATAGACCGTCGCTGTCTTCCAATAGCGTAAAGACGTTTAACGGCGAAACGCTGGTCGCTCGAAACGACTACGCCGCCAACGGCGGGACGCGCGCCGATCCCTGTATTACGGGCACGTCCTCCGGCTATTTTGACTCATTAAATAAATACTTTAGTAAAAACAACTCGGAAGCCATTATTGGCATTCGAAATTACTTCAAAGGAGAACATAACAATATCAACGACAATTCCGGCGCGTACTGTCCCGGCGGCGCGTTTTCAATTGATAAAATTTCTGGAAATGACGGCGCGTCCAATACCATCCTGCTGGGCGAACGGCACGTCAATCCGGATGAATACTATACTGGAACCGCCAGCGACGACGACCAGGGCTGGGATCAGGGTTACGACCGCGACACCGTTCGTTGGGGCGGCGCTGATAAATCCCTGTTTGGAATGGCGATGGGCGATTTGAACTATACGGAAGCAATTATTAACAAAATCAAGGCGTATTATACGCGACAAAATTTGAGCAAGAATCATTGGATCCCCATTCAGGACAAGGCGGGATACACGTCGCCCTCCCGCTGGGGTTCGCCTCATGGAGATTCTATTAACTTCTGCATGGTAGACTCGTCCGTTATTTCAGTCAGCTATGGCGTTGACCCATTTGTATTTTATTGTCTTTGTTCTCATTGCGACGGACAGGCAATTCCATCCGACGTAATGAAATAATAATTAGCAAGCAACGCTAAACAATTACATGAACGGCGGTTGAGGTTTTCTCAATCGCCGCGATTGATATTAATTCTGACGCTTTTTTAATTCAAAACTCTCTGTATACTGATATACCGTTTACATTTTCTCACAAAATTTATAAAAAAAGCCTGGACTCTCTTGAAAAATAACAGAATTAGCGCTATAATTGATAATAGATGGGCATAGGTTTTATAAATGAAGCTTTCAATTATGAGCTCCTTTTCGAACTTTTTTTAGTTTGCTCCTAAAGGAATATAACCATGTGAAAGTTGAGAGGTTTGTTTATTTATAAATCCAATAACTCATATTGTATGACGAGAAATATCATGAGAGTTTATAAACACGCCTTTACGTTGGTAGAATTGCTGGTTGTAATTACGATTATCGGCATTATCATGGGGTTGTCGCTTCCGGCGCTCAATTCCGCGCGAGAGTCCGCCCGCATTCTGCAATGCAAAAACCATTTGAAACAACTTGGAACGGGCTGTCAAACACATAATTCAGAACAGCTCACGTTGCCGACAGGCGGCTGGGGCTGGCATTTTGCCGGGGCGCCGTCTCGCGGGTTTAGAGAATTGCAGCCCGGCGGCTGGATGTACAACGTTTTGCCGTATATAGACAACCGCGCCTTGCACGACATGCCTGGTCCGGAACGCTGCATGACGCCTGTTCCGATCTTTCACTGTCCTTCAAAGCGCAAGCCGATTCGTTACCCGTTCTCTCCCGGAGATTCTACCATGCAGCTGCCGGATCAGGGACTGAAATCTCTGAAGTCCTTCGGCATCAGCGAAATTGCTCGAACGGACTATGCGGGTAACGCCGGCACGCGAGCGGATCCTGACGTTGCCGGCACCGCCAGCGGTTGGGACGAATTGCATAAATACGCCAGCGCCGGCAATCAGACAACGGTTGAAGTCGGAGGCCAAGCGGTCTTAG
>JAZRTH010000524.1:0-4919 GCA_045651945.1 Thermoguttaceae bacterium | reverse complement strand
ATCGTCTTGTACGCCTGATAGCCCGTATTGTAACACGCCATAAAGCAGCAGGGAATCAAAGCGATGCATACGGTAATCATCATGCGTTTGAAGTCAATCGAATCGCGAACGGCGCATTTGCCCGTTGCTACTTCTTCCGGTGTGTAGAAGAACGTGTCGAAGACTTCCCATAACGGATATAGAGCCTCCAGCTTTCCGCCTTTGGAAAACCAGAGTTTTGTCTTACTGAAAATGAATTTAATCGGATTCCACACGGTTTAGCCCTCCTTGTCGATGAGTGTTAAAACGGAACGGAGCATCGAACCGAATTCGTTTTTGCCCGGATCGACGTAGGTGCACAGAGCCAGGTCTTCTTCGTCCAGCTCCAACGCTCCGAGCTGTTCCGACTGTTCCAGATTTCCCACCGCCAAAGCGCGAGTGAGGAACACCGGCAGGATGTCCAAAGGCATAACGTCGTCCATCGACCCGATAGAGAAAATCGCGCGCGGACCGCCGTAGACGTCCGTCGTCATGTTGTATTCCCAGCCCGGGAAGAACAGCGACGCGTTTGTCCATTTGGTTGAGAAGTCAACGAACTTCGGAAGAATCCAGCCGAACAGCCGACGCTTGACGCCTTCGCGGAGAACGGAAACCTGAAGACTGTAACGTCCCAGATAGTTCAGACCCGGTTCAGACTTGCGGCCGTTCAAAACCGACCCGGAAATAACGCGGGCGGGAATTTCGTCCTTTGTATCTGCGTCAAATTCGCCGTTGGTCAGCTCGTCCAGATTGGCGCCGATTCGGGTTTTAATCAACCGCGGCTTTTTCACAATCGGACCGGACAGAGAGATAACGCGGGCTTTGCAGACGTATCCCGTTTTGAACAGGTATCCAAACGCAGCGACGTCCTGATAATTGACGTGCCAGACAACGTTCGTTCTTGACGCCGGGCAGAGGAAATGAATGTGCGTTCCAACCAGTCCGCAAGGATGCTTTCCGGAGAATTCCGCAACTTGCAGATTCGGAAGCCCTTCCGCTTCTTCCGGAAGAACGCGGCAGTCCGGCGACTGACAGAAGAACAGCGGCTTGTCGCCAGCCAGGACGGACAGTACTTTCAACCCTGCCAGGAAATCGTCTTCTCTGTCTTTGAGCGCGACGGCGGGACAGGGAGCGTGCGGGTTGGAGTCCATCGCTGTTACAAAAATCGCGTTGGGGCGAGTTTCCGGAGACGGGACTTTGCTGAACGGTCGAGTCCGAAGAGCCGTCCACTGACCGGAATCGACCAGCGTTTTAACGACGTCGTCTGCCGTCAGCTTATCCAGCGGCGTAACCGGGAACTGGATTTTCTCCTCCTCTTTGGGGTCAATCTCGATTACCACAGACAGCAAAGCGCGTTTATCGCCGCGGTTAATCGCCTTGACCGTTCCCCCGGCTGGGGACGTGTATTTTACTCCAGGCGTCTTTTTATCGGTAAAAAGAACCTGACCCAATTTCACCCGGTCGCCCTCCTGGACGGCCATGGTTGGCTTCATCCCAACGTAGTCAGGACCGACAACCGCCGCGGTTTTCACCTGCGGCGAGTCCTGAATACTCTGAAGCGGCTTGCCTGCCAGCGGCAAGTCAAGCCCTTTGTAAATCTTAAATGAGTTCATAGGGTAGGCATAGGTTAATAAATAAACAATGATTGGGAGCTGCAAACTATCGGAAACCGCACGAGGTCTATTCTCATGGAGTTTCCCTATTTCAACTCTTACTCTAATTTAATACATCTTATTATTTATCTAGTTTACCACAAATTTTAATTTTGTGCACCCGTTGGAGCAAAAATTTTCAGAAATAGTTTTTGATATATTTATATGATAAAATAACAGATGATTCAATCAGTCTCTAACGGATAGACGCAATTTTTTGCTGAAGAAAGAAATCAGGAGAATAGTTAGCAAATCGCAAGAGCAGATTAAGAAGGCACGATTTCAATGCGCTATCAGCATTTGCTAGAATGAGAGGCTATAGAGCCCTGTTAGAACTACCCTACTAAATTCCACCAGTAAGCGTAACCTCCCAAAATTACGGTAAACCAAAAGATAGTTTTAATCTTATTCCAAGGCGTAGTGTCAAAAAACAAGGTTCCGATGTCAAATATCACCATAGTAACAAGACACCCAAAACAGTAACCATTCATCTTCTTTACCTCCTTATATAGGGTTTTAACTTACCAACCAGAGCGTTCCTGCTCCAACTATATAGTATGCTTTTATTTCTTTTTCCTCTATTATACTATACGACATTTTCGAGAAAAATGTTACGTCTATTAACGTGAATTCTCTTAAAAAGTCCAATAATAGTTGAAAATGTTATAATAGACAAAAACATTATTCACACACAGGGCAATGAGGAGGCAATCGCCGCAATCGCCCCCCGCCGGGCGCTCGCAAAGATTTCTTGTCAAAATAGACAAGATGAGCAGCTAAACCGCGTCCCGAAGGGACGCAACCCTTGTAACCGTGGGCTTCAGCCCACGGAATAGGCTCGATAATAACAAAATCGATAAATACCCTTTTCCTCTCCTCCAGCGCCGCTGGCGCTGGAGGGGAGGAAAAGGGGTTAATTCGATTAAAGGACTTGTTTTGTTTCCCTCCGGCGGTTGAAACCGCCGGTTACAAAGAGTTTCGTCCCTTCGGGACTATTTCAAGCGACCAACGGGAGCGATTGAAACACATATTGAGAGCAGCGCGGACTGGCAGCAGCAACTCGCCGTCAACTCCTTACTACTCACTCCTAATTCCTAACTAATTAGAGCTTAGTTTATCATTATAACCCCGCTGGATCTCGGGTTCATGTTCATCGGGATTTCTTCGGCGCCGAGAATGGTCAGGTACGGGAACCGGTCCTGGAATAACGCTTGAACCAGGGCGCGGATTTCCGACGACGTAATCAAGACCGGCGGGCGGCGATTCGTGCGGAGCTGTTCGATTTCTATGGCGAGCTTCTGGTTGAGCTGCGCTCTGAGCGAGGGCGAAATGCCGATTTCTACGTCGTTGTCGACGATGCGGCAGTTGTCGCGGATGGTCGTTTGCAGGTCTGGCGAAAGCATAATCGCCAGAATTTCGTTGTCGGAATCGGCGCAGGACGTGCAAATCGTTCTGCCGAGCTTGACTCGAACGCGTTCGACCTGTTCAATCAGATTTCCCGATGGGGCGCTGCCCAGGACGTCTAAAATCAGTTCCAGCTGACGAATCGGAACGCGCTGTTTGAGCAGACGTTGTAACACCTGTTCGACGGCGGAAAGCGTCATGACGCTGGGAATCAGCTCGTCGACGACGGCGGGCGACGTCTTGCGAAGCTGGTCGATTAACGCCTTGGCGGAATCGCGCGTGAGCAGTTCGTCCGCGTGCAGAACGCAAAGCTCCTTGAGATGATTGAAGATCAACTCGGACGGCTCGCGGATGACGTAGCCTTGCGCTTTCGCTTCGTCAATTTGAGACCGGTTAATCCAGTAGCCCGGATTTTTGGTTTCCGGTTCCTGGTCGAGCAGACCTTGAACCGTCCCGTACGCGTCGCCCAAATCGACGGCAAACGCCATGTCCGGATAAATCATCTTTTTGCATACCGGGACGCCATGCAGATTGATTCTGTATTCGTTGGGTTCCAGTTCCGCGCTGGAATCTGTCACAGACACCTTCGGCAGAAGAACTCCCCATTCCCGGGCGAAATACCGGCGCGTTTCTCGAATCGCGTCCAACAGGGTTTCTTGGGTAAAGACGCCTGTCAGTCCGCGCCCGAGCTGAATTTCAATCGGATCGACGGTTAAGAGGTTGTCGACAGCCGACGCCTTTTCCGTCTCCTTCTTTTGAACGAGAATCTCTTCGCTGCGCCGCTGCTGTTCTTTGTTCCGTTCGTTGAGAATCCACGCCAAGCCGACAAACCCGGTTCCCAGCAGCATAAGCGGGATTTTGGGAAGCTGAGTCAGCGTGAGGAGGAACAGAAAAACGCCCGTCGCCAATAGCGCCCCGGAATGGGAAAAGACCTGGTGCGACACTTCCTCCGGCAGCTCGGTCTTTTCGGCGCTTCGCGTCATGAGCATCGCCGCCGCCAGCGAAATGAGCAGGGCGGGAAGCTGACTTACCAGTCCGTCGCCGATGGTCAGCCGGGTAAAGACGTCCAGAGCGTTTGTAACATTCATTCCCTGCGACAGACCAATAACCAGCCCGCCGACGATGTTGACAGCGGTTATGCAAAGCCCGGCTATGGCGTCGCCGCGGACGAATTTGCTGGCGCCGTCCATCGCCCCGCAGAAGTCGGGCTGCCGCCCCAGCTCCGCGCGCCGGTTTTGAGCGGCCTGCTGGGTAATCAGCCCGGAATTGAGGTCGGCGTCGATGGCGGCTTGCTTCCCGGGCAGGGAATCCAGCGCAAATCGTGCGGCGACTTCGCTGATTCGCGACGCCCCTTTGGTAATCACCAGGAACTGAATCAGCACGAGAATCAGGAATATCACGACGCCGACAACCAGATTGGAGCCGGTCACGAAATTGCTAAAGGCGTTAATCACCTGACCCGCCGCCAGCGCACCGTCAGCCGGGGCGTTGGTAAGAATCAGCCGGGTCGTGGCGATGTTCAAAACAAGACGAAACAGCGTCGCCGCCAAGAGAATCGTGGGGAACACGCTAAACTCCAGCGGCGTGCGAATAAACAAAACCGTCGAGAGCATGAGCACGGCAAACGCCAGGTTGATTGACAGCAGAAAGTCCATCGTCCACGCCGGCAGCGGCGCCAAGAGAACCGCGACTGCCAGGATTATCGAAATCGGAAGCAGCGCAGCGCGGAGGTATCGTCCCCAGGACGAGGACGGCGAGGATTCGGACGACATCAGGGTAGGCGTTGACATGTGGTTCTATTCGCAGGAAACGAGCCCACCGGCGATAAACCAATTACCGCCCCGA
>JAZRTH010000523.1:0-2275 GCA_045651945.1 Thermoguttaceae bacterium | reverse complement strand
ATCTTCAACTACCGGGGTTTCTTCTTCGGCCGGAACGTCAGCAGGAAGTTCTACGTCTTCAGCGTCTTCAGCGTCAGCGGCAGCTTCAGCCGGTTGTTCAGCTGGAGTTGCGGTTTCAGCCGGTTCTTCAGGGGTTGCTTCTTCAACAACCGGAGTTTCTTCTTCAACTGCCGGGGTTTCTTCAGCTGGGGTTGCATCTTCAGCCGGAGTTGCATCTTCAGCCGGGGTTGCCTGGGCATCGTCAGCCGGAGTGTTTGCAGCATCATTCGCGTTGGCGTTTTGAGCTTGATTAGCGTCAGCGTCAACAAGATCCGCAGCTTCTTCAGCGGTATTGGTTGCACCGTCAACAGCGTTGGCGGCGGCATCGTCAACAGCGCTGGCAGCGTCATCAACGTCTGGCAAACTTCCATTAACGTTGCTATCGTCAGCTTCAACGGCATCAGATTCAGCAGCAGCCGCGGTTTCAGCGGCGTTACAAGCAGAACTGCAGGCGGGTACAGTCTGGGCGGGAGCGCAAGGAGCGCAGGCGGTTACACAACGGCAACAACGATAATTCCATGAAGCAAACGACGTATTCGTCGTAAACATCAAAATGGAAAACAAAGCTGCATAAACGCCAATAACACGAATCGTTTTCATTACAAACTTCCTCCAAAATAATATTGGTAAAATAATTCCTGTTTCAAAAGCGGAACCAATTCTCCCGCTTTGCATTATCCTTAAGATTAATCATTTTTACGTATTTTGCAACGGGCTAAAAAACTTTTTTTCAAAAAATCTGAAAAATTTTTTGAAGATTTTTGTTTTATGCCAGAATATCATGATAAATAACACGGTTTTTGCCCATATTTATCAACAATTCCTGTTGAATTTCCTTGCGTTTGCGAGTTTACGTAAAATAAATAGGTTCTTTCAAGAAGATAAAATAACCAACGTTTTAAATATTTGTCATGTATTGCGTCTGTTATCTATCCTCTTTCATTACCCTGCCTTGTCTATACTGTTATTTTACCACATTTTTAACAAATTGCTAAAAAATTTTTTTAGATTTTTAAAAATAGACGTTTTTTTTTTCAAGGATAGTAATTGTATCGATTCTACGGATTAATTAACGACCTTTCCGTGACAACAAATACTTTGTTAGAGCTTTATCGAAAGGCATATCTGTTGATAACGATACATAATCAATTCTTGCTTGAGAACATTGCTGCATATAGAATTCGTGAAATTCATCAATTTGTTTGAGATATTGTTGTCGTACGCCGTCTGCATTGAGCCGAATTATTTCTCCGGTTTCCGGATCTGTCATTTCAACATCGCCGTCGAAGGGAAAGTTTACTTCCGCTTGATCCATAATATGGAATAGAATAATATCATGTCCAGCATGGCGAAGACGATACAGAGCCTGAATCAGCTCGTCTTTATCGGTTAACAAGTCCGTAAAGATAATCAAGAGACTTTTATGGCGCAGCATTGCCGCCGTTTGAACTAACGATTGCGCCAAATTCGTTTCTCCTGTTGGAGTTAAACGAGTAAGAAGAGAAAGGATCTGAGCCAGCTGACCGCGACGGGAATGGGGCTTAAGACATTGCTTGAGCTTTTCATCAAAAGTTATCAATCCGACGGGGTCTTGCTGCGAAATCATCAAATAGCCTAACGCCGCCGCCAGGGAAATACAGTAATCAAATTTTGTTAAAGCATTTCCGCTGGAATATCCCATGGATTTGCTGGTATCGACGATAAGCCAACCGGTAATATTGGTTTGCGCCTCAAATTTTTTGATATAATATTTATCTGTCTTGGCGTACGCCAGCCAATCGATATCGTCTGGGTCGTCGCCGGGCGCATAACGCCGATGTTCGCTGAATTCTACAGAAAATCCCTGAAAAGGGCTGGCGTGAAGTCCCTGCAAAAATCCCTTGACGATAAATTTTGCTCGCAGATCCAAACGTTTAATTGTCTGGATAACGTCAGGATTGAGGTCATGTTCTGAATACATTATTCCTATTTTATCTTACCGGACGATTTTTGACAAGAGGAGTTTTCCAGAAGAATCGGAACTCAGGCGCTATCTAATCCCGTTCAATAATTATTCTGACAGTCTATTATATAATATATAGTATATATTGCTCTTGTTTCAATCGTTATATTATGATAAAATATGCTTGGATTGTTATGGATGCAATCTTCGAAAAAAACGGCTACACAAACCGTAATAAATGCTATATTAATATTATGGAATTAAAAACTAAAGATTTCTCTAACGAACGACTGT
>JAZRTH010000522.1:0-1538 GCA_045651945.1 Thermoguttaceae bacterium | reverse complement strand
ATGGCTACGATCCGACTTTTCATAAAACCATAGAATGGGTTCGTCCCAGCATGGAGTAAAAAAATGAGCAAATCGTCAAGATTGCAAGCGTATTCCTTTTCCCATAATTTAACATGTGTCAGCGCTGCTGCGTTGCTGTTAGTCGTTTTTGCTGGTTCAGCGCTGGCTCAGACCGATTTGAACGGCGAGAATTTAGAGATAACATCTACGGGTCCATGGAATGTCTCGTATACCAACACTAACACGGAAAAGTTGTCAACAATATATGTGGATAATCTGC
The DNA here is from genome assembly GCA_045651945.1 of Thermoguttaceae bacterium. Classification (GTDB taxonomy): domain Bacteria; phylum Planctomycetota; class Planctomycetia; order Pirellulales; family Thermoguttaceae; genus RUG11551. The sequence continues at coordinate 1,258 of JAZRTH010000522.1, read as the reverse complement.
TTGGCAATTCCGGCAATAACTCCCGGTACACTTATTCCGGCGCGTTAACGGGAAACATTGCTATCGACATTACTCACCAGGGATATGCCAACAACGATCACCGTTTTACGCTCTCTAATACCGGGAACGATATTGCTGGCGGCGTTACAATGCGAAACGGAGTTCTGTTTGTTACGAACAGCAATCAGTTGGGAGGGTTCAGCGGCGGTCTTACTCTCGACAACGCCGTTTTTATGGCGTATGGCGATTGCAACTTTGACGTTACAATTCCATCTGGGGCTTTTGGCGGCATGCGCGCCAGCGGCGGCAATATTGTTCTAAATCAGAAAGTAACCGGTTCTGGCGATTTGGTTATTGTTACCGAAAACACCAATAAAGTAACATTGAATGGCGCGAACGACTATGCCGGCGTTACGTCAATCGGCACAGTTCAGGGCGGAAACAACGTGTATGCGTATTTGATCCTCGGCGCTGACAACACGCTGCCGTCAACGACTGTGGTTGAAATCGGCAAATCGCAAAACTCAAAATATTCATTTTCAACCGCCTCGGCAGCAAACCTTGACCTCAACGGGAAGACGCAAACCATCGCTGGTCTGTACGGCGCCGGAAAAGCGACAATTACTAACTCTGCTAAAGCAGCGTCCAATTTGACGATTAATCTTCCTGATAGCAAATCTTATGAATATTCGGGAACAATTGCGGGGTACAATGCTGACAATTTAACCAATCTGACCGTTACCGGCGCAGGAAATCAGACGCTTTCTGGAAACATTTCCAACGCAAGTTTAGCCAAATCTGGAACGGGAACGCTGACGCTGGGCGCGGACTCCGTCAGCCTTTCAAGTCTTGCCGTCAATGAGGGAACGCTGGCGTTTACGCCCAATGTGAATTTGACTGTCAGCGGAAATGTTACGTCTGCTTCAGCGCTGGACTTAAACGGCGCGAATTTGACGTATACGTCTAACGCGGCGACTGATTTCAACAATGTTAATATTGGCAATACCAACACAGAAACTCAGTCGATCTTAACCATTGCGCCAACAGAAGATGTGAGCCAACCGACCTTTAATAAATCGGTTTCCGGCAATACTCGTCTGGTTGTCAAACTGAAGAGTAATCAGAACAATAACAGCCGATTGATTCTTAGCGGAACCAATGACTTTACGGGCGGTTTGTATATCGAACAGGGAACCGTCCAGGTTAATTCTACGAGTACTTTGGGAACGAATAAACAGATCGATATTAAACATGCCAG
>JAZRTH010000521.1:0-3888 GCA_045651945.1 Thermoguttaceae bacterium | reverse complement strand
TCTTTGTGTTCTTTGTGATTAAAAATTTCTTTGGCGAAGCTCTCGCTCGCGAGCCGGGATGCGTAAGCTCCCGGGAAAATCTCACGCGGAGCCGCGGAGATGCGGAGTTTTAAAGATTACTTTGTGTTCTTTGTGTTCTTTGTGGTTAAAGATTCTTTGGCGAAGCTCTCGCTCGCGAGCCGGGATGCGTAAGCTCCCGGAAAAATCTCACGCGGAGCCGCGGAGGAGCGGAGAATGTTCGCGAAGTTTTAAAGATTTCTTTGTGTTCTTTGTGTTCTTTGTGTTTTTTGTGGTTAAAAATTCTTCGGCGGCTGATACAGCCGCGATCCAGCAGGTCGGAGGGGAAGGTCTGCGAAAAAGTTTTTTGGAGGCTTCCGCCGCAAGCGACAGGCGAGCCGGGATGCGTAAGTTCCCGGGTATAACGGAAACAATCTTGGCTGAGTCCGGTTCGACAGTAATTTCTAACAAATCTACGCGCCCCGGTTCGTCTATAAATTATTTCTTGTCGCTGTCAACCGCGCCGTTGTTTTTCAGGAAGTCAATCATTCGTTGATTGTTCTTGTCTTTGGCGATTTGTAACGGCGTTTTGTCGTCTCTGTTTTTGTAGTTGACGTCTGCGCCGGCGCTGACAAGCCATTGCGCCATGTCGAGATCGTCCATTGAAACCGCTAATAACAGCGCGTCGTTCGTCGTAAGGCAAACCTGATGACTCCAACCATTTTCCTGTTCCGCTTTGAGTTCTTTAAAATCTATTCTGTAGACGTTTTCGATGGCTTGCTGCAGCGCTTCCGGCGAGTCCTGCTTGAGCGCTTTCCGAAACGTCAAACAGCAATCGATTTTTTCTTTGAGAACGCTGTTTCGGAAGTATTCTTCCTTAAGCTTTTCCGAGGTATCTGATCTATACTTTGATTCCAGATCAGGTAAATAGGTCATATACACCCATCGTACAAAAAACTCTTTGGAAATATCCCCATGATTGAGTTTGTAAACCGCATCGTTCCAGTTATGTATTTCCTGATATGGGGATTGTTCTCTTTTGGGAGAGAAAAACGACGACCAACTCCAATTGATCTTTTGACCTTCAGAGGGATAAACGCACGTATAGTAAACAGTCGCGCCGAGAAGCAGAACGCAAATCGTTATTAATATGATTAGTCTTAAATTCTGAATAGATCTAAGCTTATCAAATCCTGTTCTCAAAACAGAGCGCGGCTGAACCTCTGGCGATTGGGGAACTGGAAAGGTAAAAGTTCCCGTTTGGAGAATCTCGGAACACCGGCGATGCAACGGTTTTAAATATGCAATCAAAAACGATGACGCGCCCCCTTCAATAAAGCAGACAATTAAAATCAATCTTGTTTTATATAATCCAGCTGGCAAAAATTTAAAGAATAGTATTAACGCAGCGCCAAGCACAAGCGTGACAATAGATAAAACAATTGCAAAGCGGCAGTTTTTATTGTCTGGAAGCAATTTCGCTCCGATTCTATCCAGGAAACCATAAAATACGATATAGCTCGAAAGCCCGAGAGCAAAAGCTGTCGCCCAGAGAATGTTTCGGTAAGAAGCGTTAATGAAGTAAATGGCAGCGCCCGTAACGAAAAAAGCGATTGCATAGAGAAGCCAGGACGCGTTGAGAAAGCGTCGAGCGTTTGGACAAACGCTATCAGGCGTCTTGTACAGCTTAACCATCGATTTGTATATCGGAACGCATAAACATAACCCGTAGAACGCGAAAATTGCAAGATAAACCGCAATAAAAACAAATCGACTCCATTGGAGTAACTGTTCAGGCGACATCTGTTCCAGAAACAATATATCAGGAAAATACTTTCCAAAATATGTCAAATCTTTCGAAAAACTGACAGGCTCCTTAATCGGCTGAGGTGAAAAAAGAATTATTCCCGCGAATATAATAGATGCCGTCAGCGCTGGAAAACAGAATAAAAGCAAACCGCATATTACTATAAGCGCGACATAGACGAGTCCTGACAGGCGCTTGTACCGTCTGTAAAGAATTACCCCATTACATACATCTTCTACAGAGTTAAAACCCAGCGGTTGAGTCGGCTCGCTGGCGTCAAAATTATTGGAATTTTGAATATTTTCGTAACTGTTTTCGCTGTCGTTCATTAGGCTTTTTTGAATGTATATAAAACGTTTACTCTATTATAATCTGGTTAAATTTATCTCTCGTTACTAAGATAAGAATGATTATACTGTTAAGGCAGCCGCCGTCAAGAAGGGCGCTTATGAACAGTTTTTTTCTTTTTTCCTCGCCCTCTTGACTTTCCCGTTTCGTTAGGGTATATTTCGAATTACTATGGCAAACGAATCGAAAAAACACACGAAAAAAACTAGCGTCTCCGCAGTCGACACCAGCATTTTCGGCGCGACTCCGCCTCAGAACATCGAAATGGAACGGAACCTTCTGGGCTGTTTGATGATCGACCCGAAGTCGGCGGACGACATCGTATCTATCGTTCATCGGGACGACTTCTATCTGGAAGCTCATCAGATTCTCTACGACAGAATCGTCCAAATGTACAACACCGGGCATCAGGTTGACATCCCCCTGCTGGTCGAAGACCTGCGTTCAGACAACCTGCTGGATAAAATCGGCGGGGAGGCGTATCTGGTCGAGATTCTGCACTCGGTCGCCATCGCGACGCACGCCCGGTCGTACGCGGAAGTCGTCCGGGAAAAGTCCATTTTGCGCTCGCTGATTCAAACGTCTTCCGAAATCCTTCAGGAAGCGTACACGTCCAGCACCAACGCGAACGACCTGATCAATCAGGCGGAAGAGCGCATCTTTGCCCTCAAGGGCGACGAAACGAAAACCGACAAGCTGGACTTCGTCAAAGTCCTGCAGGACACGCTTGACCAGATTAACGAAACGATGCTCAAGGGCGCTGCGCCGGGTCTGCTGACCGGCTTGGCGGATCTCGATAAAATGACCGGCGGCATGCACCAGGGCGAGTTAATTATTCTCGCCGCCCGACCCAGTATGGGCAAGACGGCTCTGGCTGCCAACTTCGCCGACTATATTGCCGTCGTAGAGGGGAAAGGGGTCTTGTTTGTCAGTTTGGAAATGAACCAGATTGAACTTGTCAAACGTCTGATCAGCTCCCGCGGCGAGATTGACGGCAGCAAGTTCCGAACCGGCTCTTTTGCCCCGGAAGACAAAGACGTTATTCTTAAAGCCGTTGGTCAGCTGAGCGGGTCCAATATGGTTATCGACGATTCTCCGGTCAGAACGGTAACGGAAATCGCCGCTCTTGCCCGACGTCTGAAACGGGCGGGTAAGCTGGATATTATCATTATCGACTACCTTCAGCTCATCCAGCCGGACAACCCCAACGACCCGCGACAGGAACAGGTCTCCAAAATCGCCCGACGCCTCAAAGGAATGGCGCGCGAACTGGAAGTGCCGGTTATCTGCCTGTCACAGCTTAACCGTCAGGCGGAAACGACCAAAGACAACCGCCCGAGAATGAGCCATCTGCGAGAGTCCGGGGCTATCGAGCAGGACGCCGACGTTGTCATGTTCGTTCACCGCGAAGAGTATTATATGTCTCCGGAAGACAGAGAAAAGAACCCGGACGTTATCGGCAAGGCGGAAATTATTCTTGCCAAACAGCGTAACGGCGCCGTCGGAGACGTAGAAGTCCTCTGGCGCCCGCAGTACACGAAGTTCGTCAACAAGTACACGCAACGGGTCGGGGATTTCGACTCGTATTCGGGAGGTGTGTGACATTTTCGGAGTGCGAGAGGGAAGCGCAAGCGAAACTCTCGCTTTTTTAATAAATAGAATCGCGCTAATCGTCAAGCGTAGCTTGATACAGAAAACAAATTCTATTAGTGTCAAGTAGGCAAGCGGCCAACAGG
>JAZRTH010000520.1:0-1162 GCA_045651945.1 Thermoguttaceae bacterium | reverse complement strand
ATCATTCCGCCGGTGCGCATCACGCGAATCGTTCCGAGCGCGACGTGCGTCACGCTGATGTTGCGCCCCGCCATGAAGAGGTTTTCGACGTTGCGCGAATAAAGGCAACGATACGGAATCGCGTAAGGCTTGATGTTCGTTTGAACGCAGTAAGCGCGGAACTCCTCGCCCGGGAAGTGTTTAGCGTTCTCCGGTTCCGGATAGTGCAGGTCGATCGACCAAGTCGTCGTCACCGACGCGTCGGCGAACGGAACCGCGTTCACGACGTCTTGGTCCTTCAAAACGACGTCCCCGAGAAGGCGCCGCGACTCCCGCTTCCCGGCGACGTAAGCGACCCAGCCGAGTTTGCGATTTTTGACTTTTTCCGCCCAAGAGCCGGTCGTTTTGTTCTTCATGTACGACCAATGCCCGTACGCCGCGCGAAATGCGTTGTCGCGAATATGCTCGAACTCCCAGATTTGGTCGTGATTCATGCCGGTTTCCCAGTCCCAGTTGCCGTTAAGCGCCGGCTTGACGCTTTCCTTGTTGAACTGGTGCGCCCAGGGCAGTTCCGGGAACGACGTCTGGCGATCTGTAACAACCGTATACCACATGCTCGACGCGCCCATCGTCATTTTATCCGGTTTATCCAGCGCGGACGGCTCGTTGAAATCGGATTTACATTCCCGACCCATCCGCCAGTCGGCGCCGGCGAGATACCCGACGCAGCCGTCCCCGGTGCAGTCTGCAAAGAGCTTTCCCTTAAACCGGGTTTCGACGCCCGACTCGATGTTCTTGCCGATAACGGCGGAAATGGCGTTCCCCTGTTTCTCCACAGCTGTTACATGGGTTGAAAGGTAAAGGTCAAGATTGGGATACTTCTGGCAGACGGCAAGCCGGTCGTCGTCTTTGTAGAACGACGCCTCTCGGGCGGCGCCCCCGCCGTGGGGACCCATCAGGTACGTCATATTCCCGACGTTTCTGTACGGAGGCAGGTTGACTCCGCCGTTGAGATGAACGCGGACTTCCGTTGACCCGTTCCCGCCCAGGACAGGCCGGTCTTGAATCAGCGCGACTTTCAAACCAAGATGAGCCGCCGAGCACGCAGCGCACGTTCCCGGGATTCCGCCGCCGACAACGACCAGGTCGTATTCTTTCGGGTTGTCCTCGCGGACCAGCGGAC
>JAZRTH010000519.1:0-2111 GCA_045651945.1 Thermoguttaceae bacterium | reverse complement strand
CTGCGTAACTCCGCTCCTGTTAGTCGCTTCGTTACCGCCTTTCATCTAACGTCTCCCCGAACATTCCAATTAACCCCTATTGACCATGACTCGATCCATTACAACTATTGTTTTTGCATTGTTTGTCTCGCTGGCGTCAACTCTGTTTGCTGACGAGGCGATTCAAATCGTCAATTTTACCGACGGGACGGAAATTGATTACCCGGTCGCGTTATTGCGAGGGCGTTTGTATGACGAATCGTCTACGGAAATCGTCTGTACAAATTTGTCGTCGCAGAAAGCGTCTCGCCAGATTCACGGCGACGCCTGGAAAGGTCAGTTCAAGGTTCTTGCTGAACTCGTTCCGGGCGAAAACGAACTCGAACTGACAAGCGGAGAATATAAAACGACTCTGAAACTGAACTATAAGAAGAACGCCAATCCGTTGGTCGTCCGCATGATTTATATGACGGATTCGACGGGCGACACGACTTTTCAAACGCCGTATAAAAACGACCCCCAGAACTTCAAAGGCAAGCTCGACACGGCGTTGAAGCTCATGCAGTGCTTTACAGCGGAAACCATGAACGACGCTGGACTGGGTAGAAAGACGTTCAATCTGGAACTGGACGACAACGGCGACGTCATTGTTCACGTCTTCAAAGGGAAGAAGACAGCAAAGGAATACGGTTCCGTTTCCGATGAAGATTGGTACGATATGGTTTATGATGAAGTTACGCCCCAGTTCCCGGAAGAGTCCGGACGCAACCTCGTCATTCCCGCCTATACGCGATTTGATCCCAAAACCAAAGAGGCGAAATGTCACACTGCGTTGGGCGGAGGCTGTCAGGCTATGTTCGGTTCCAGCTGCATGTATACGTGGCCAGATTCACTCGACGGCGTTGTCAAAGCGTTTACGGACTCCACCCCCGTTGACGGCAAACATTATCATGACGATTCCGCTGGCCGTTCCGTCTATTGGGCAGCGGCGGCAACGACAATCGGCGCGGCTTTGCACGAGCTGGGACACACCTTCGATCTGCCCCATTCCAACGAACCGCGCGACATCATGACGCGAGGAATCGACCAGCTCAACCGTTTCTTTGTCATGCGGGAAGCCCCCAGTAAAGAAAACGACGATTGGCAGGAAAACATTGACGCCGAAGCCGCCAACTGGTCGCCCATTTCCGCCGCGGCGTTGAACGTCAATCCATTCTTCCAGGACGAACCGCCGGCTGACGATGAAGGAGAAGTCAAAATTGAGCTCACCGACGACAATCAGACCGTTAAACTCGAAGCGGAAAACGGCATCGCCTTTTTCGGCATCGCGTCTGGTGAAGATCGTCAGCTTTACGTTGCGCCTCTACCCGGTCAGCCGCTGCCAAAGCAGATGCGTTTTTCCGTAGATGAACTCAAAGACGGGTGCGAGGAGTTCAAAGGCGACCTGGAAATGCACGTCATTGACCGGTACGGAAAGACGGAGAGTATTCATATTAAAATTAAGGATTGATTAATGGAAGGCGGTAACGAAGCGACTAACAGGAGCGGAGTTACGCAGTTCGCCGAAGGCGAACCCTAAAAGTTGCCCCCGTTGCCAAGTTCGCCTAACGGCGAATGCGTAATTCCGTTCGCTAACGCTCACTCCATTACCGCCTTTCATCCATTTTCTACTCCAAATCCCCTTTTACCCCCATGCTCTTCGCTCTGGCTGACTGTAACAGTTTTTACGCATCGTGCGAGACGGCGTTCAAGCCGTTTCTGCGCGGACGCCCTGTTATTGTCCTGTCGAACAACGACGGCTGCGTTGTCGCCAGAAGCCGGGAAGCGAAGCAGCTCGGAATCGCCATGGGCGCGCCTTTTTTCCAGATTCGGGAATTCTGCCGCGCCAATCGCGTTGCCGTCTTTTCTTCAAACTACGCTCTTTACGGCGACATGAGCCAGCGGGTTATGCAAACCCTCGCGTCAACGGTTCCGGAAATTGAGCAGTATTCTATTGACGAGGCGTTTTTGAATCTGACGGGAATGCGAGACGTTACAACGGCGTTTGCCGAGTCTATCGTTGACCGAGTCAAGCTCTGGACGGGCATTCCGATTTCCATTGGGATCGCCCCGACCCGAACGCTGGCGAAAGT
>JAZRTH010000518.1:0-2880 GCA_045651945.1 Thermoguttaceae bacterium | reverse complement strand
CATTTCCCCTTGAACTCGATAAAGTCAGCGTCAATCGCCCGACCGTTCGTCCAGTCGCCCTTCGGAGAGAAAATCGCCGTCGGATAAACGCTCTTAAAATGCAGCCCGTCTTCGGACGTCGCGTAATAGATAGCGTCTTTGGGTCCGTTGCCGTAGGACTGATAGAACAGATGAACTTTTCCGTCCCAGACTTTCGCGCAGGGCGCGCCCAGCCCCTTTTTGTCGCCTTCGCACAGCGGCGTGATTTCTCCAACCGAAGTCCAGTGGGTCAGGTCGTCGCTGGTTGCGACGCCAATATACAGGTCGTACCCGGTCTTTTGAGGGTCAAGAGAGAACAGAGAGAAATACATCCAGTACTTCCCTTTGAATCGGACAACGGTCGGATCTTTAGCAAACGGCTTTCCGTGCTTGTTGATCAGTCCGAATTTCATCGCTGGATTTTTCAGGCTGGGATAGTCGGCAGGCGTAATCGCGTCGCCGGGTTTGTAGTCTTCTGCAAAGCTGGACGTTGAAAGCAAAAGCAGCAGGGTCGATAAAACGATTAAAACGGTGTGTTTCATGATAAAGCAATTTGTAATTGATGAAAGGCGGTAACGGAGCGACCAGCGGGAGCGTAGTTACGCTTTCGCCGCAAGGCGAACGAGTTCTGAGAGTTGCGAGAAAACGCAAGCGCCTCAATTAAATATCCTTTATTATAATAGAATTATAATTAGAATAAAAGAGGGCCGCTGGAAAAAAACAGCGCCGTCTTGACGATTGGCATATAGTCTGTATAATTAATAGTTGAGTTGAGAGAGACGATCTCTCTATTCCCTATTCCCTACTCCCCATTCCCTACTTCCTGCTATGGAAAAAATCTGCCAGCTTCGTTTGCCGCTTCACGTTGTTTTGATTGAAAACGGGTTCGTCTGCCTGTCGACAGACGCTCATACGGAAGAGAACCCGGAATTCGCTATCGCCCTGTTTCAGGAAGAACGGGCGGCAGAGAAGTTTGTCGAAAAAGCCGCCATTCTCGGCGCGGAAGTCCGAACGGTGTTCACGTACAAAGACCTCGTCTTTTTCCTTACGCTGTTCAACAAGCCGTATACGCATCTGGCGTGGAATCCGCAGGTTACGGAAGACGGAGCCGTCAAAACGGAATGGATCGACTCCATCGACAACATCTTGCAACAGCTTCCGCCTGTCTCCAAACAGGAGGGCGAAAATCGCGCTGCGCCATGGCAGTATCCCGCCTACGTCATGTCCGAACCCGGGGTGGAAAAGAAGTACGTCGTTATCAACACCCAAATGCCAGACGGCAAACCCATTTCCGCCGTTGTCCTGTTTTCATCTAGCGCCATTGCCGACGAGTTCTCGAAAAAGTCTAATATCCTCGGTTTGACGGTTGAGAAAGTCGAAAACCACGCCCAAATGACAGAAATCTTCCGCGTCTGGAAATCGCTCTACGACGCCGTTGCCGTTGACCCGGTTATCGCCGACGACGGCAAGCAGTCCGCTATTTGCCTCTGGACGGAAAGCCTCTGGGAAAAGTACTTTGAATGACGAGTCAATAAGAGGATGAAAGGCGGTAATGAAGTGAGCGTTAGCGGTGCGTAGCCGCACGGGCAAGTGGACAAGGTTATGCCTCCGAAAAAGCCGATTTTGGCGCTACCCGCGTCAACTTGGGAACCGACCCTGTCGGGCGGAATTACGCATCCGCCGTCAGGCGAACATAACGATGGGTTCAACTTTTGAGGTTCGCCTTCGGCGAACTGCGTAACTTCGCTCCCGGTGGTCGCTTCGTTACCGCCTTTCATCCAATTCTCCACTTACTGCTAATCTAGGCAAAGTTTAACGGTTATTCCGAACTTAACGGGAAACTTTTACTATTAAAACGGAATAACCGATTCTATAAAAAACGGAACTCAGGGTAAAAATACGCCGAGAGCTAGTTAGAGGAACCACAATGCTAACTCATAACCAGCGACTCAATCCTACCTATATTATCATATTTAACTAAAATGAACGTATCCCGTAATTTTGTATTCCAGTCCTTATGTTGGGCAACAATTATATTATGTGTTTGCCTGATTTACCCGGACTGGTCTTACGGACGCGATAATCCGGTTGTGAAAGCCGCAGCGGCGGCGCGCCCCAGCGTTGTCAATATTCGCGGCGAAAAAGAAGTGTATTCTACAGACGACAACGCCAACGATACAGTTCGACGAGTTAAAGGCATGGGCGCCGGCGTCATTATAGACCCTCGAGGCTATATCGTTACCAATTTCCACGTTATTGACTCCATCAAGGAAATTCAGGTAACTACTGCTGACGGCAAGAATTACGTCGCCAGATGCATTGCTCGCGATGCGTCTACAGACTTGGCTATTATTAAAATTGAAACGGACGTCCCGCTGCAGACCATCGCTATTGGCGACTCCAACGAGCTGGAAATCGGCGAAACAGTTATCGCCATGGGCAACGCCTACGGGTACGAACACACCGTTACCATGGGAATCGTCAGCGCTCTGCACCGCACGGTTCAGGCGTCCGACGTCCAGACGTACGTCAATCTCATTCAGACCGACGCCAGCATCAACCCCGGCAACTCCGGCGGACCGCTTCTCAACATTGACGGCGAAATGATCGGCATCAATGCCGCCGTTCGAGCCGGCGCTCAGGGAATCGGGTTTGCCATTCCGGTCGACGCCGCTTTGGAACGCGTTGCGGACATGCTTCAAAGTCAGACGAATCAGCTTGCCCGACATGGACTTACGGTTGCCGCCGTTGTCCTGCCAGACGGTCGCAAGGCGGTTCAGGTCAAAAAGGTTGACAACAACTCGCCCGCTCAGCGCGTCGGGATTCATCAGGGGGATTTCATCCGTTCCGTAGACGGCGTTA
>JAZRTH010000517.1:0-16071 GCA_045651945.1 Thermoguttaceae bacterium | reverse complement strand
GCGTGATGTCAGACGCCTATTATCAGATTTGGAACGACGACGTTCAGAAAGCCATCGACGAACGTATCGAGAAGTATCGCAAGGCGGACGCAACCGTCGAGCTAACGGACGTCATGCCGGGTACGGACGTCAAAGTCGAACAGGTTTCTCACGAGTTCATTTTCGGGGCGAATATTTATAACTTCAACCAGCTCGGAACGGCGGGACGAAACGAGAAATACAAGGCTCTTTACGGGACGCTGTTCAATTCTGCGACGATTCCGTTTTACTGGAAAACTTTCGAAATGGAGCCGGGCAAACCCCGGTTCAAAACCGAAGAACGGGATACGGAAGAGTTCTGGAATAATGTCGAAAACCCTACAAAGCAGCCCCACTGGCGTCGTCCGTCAACGGACCAGGTCGTTGAATTCTGCAAGTCCAAGGGGATCCGTATGCACGGGCACACGATCATTTGGGGAGATCGAAACGATGGGCGTCCAACATGGCTTTTTGACTACGCTTCCAAGCCGTTCCCGGAAGAGCGCGAGGTTCTTCTTAAAGCCTACAAACAAATCTATAATCAGCCCGGGACGATGTCGCCGGAAGAAATTTACAAGCTGGGACCGAATTATTTCGATTCCATGAACGAGCTGTACTGGAACCGCATCCGCATGCTGGCTGAGCATTACAAGGGAACGCTCGACAGCTGGGACGTGGTCAACGAAAGCTCGGTAGATTACCACGGAAACGCGGTTACAGGCGACAAAGTAACCAAAAGCCCTTGTTACAGGCACTCCATGCCGGGAGACTATACGTATAATTCGTTCAAAATCGCTCAGGAAGTTTTCCCGGATTCCGTTCAACTGGTCATCAACGACTACGCAAACAATCAGAATTACGTCAATCAGGTGAAAGACCTCATCGCCCACGGCGTTAAAATTGACATCGTCGGGTCGCAAATGCACATGGTAAAACCGCAGAACGCGCTAGACATTGCCGCCGGGAAAGTCGTTTCTTCCGTCGGCGGCGTGAAGATGACTCCAGAAGGAATCATGAGCACGATGAAGCTGCTGGCGTCCAATGGACGTCCGATCCACATTAGCGAAGTGACCGTCCCCATGCCCAGTGAAGACGAAAAAGGCAAGGCAGTCCAGGCGATCATCGCCCGGGATTTGTATCGGATGTGGTTCAGCGTTCCGGAAATCATGGGAATTACGCTGTGGAGTGTCGTCGATGGATGCGGCTGGCCGGGTGAATCCAGGTTCGGGATATTCACTCGCGACATGGAGCCGAAGCCGTTTTATTTCGCCTTAAACAAACTCATCAACGAGGAATGGAAAACGAACTTCGTTCAGAAGGCGGACTCCGAAACCGTTACGCTGAAATTCCGCGGATTCAAAGGCAAATACCGCGTGACCTGGACGGACAAAAACGGTCAGACGCAGAGTAAAGAGTTTACGGTTAAATGAAGTTGCGAGTAGCGAGTTGCGAGTAGCGAGTTGCGAGATGGTATAAGAGATTTTAAGCCGCAAAGAAAATGAAAGGCGGTAACGAAGCGAACGCAGTGAGCGTAGTTACGCTTTGTTCGAAGGGGGGGAAATGTATTGCGTAAGTCGAAAACGCCCCCTGGATGGCGCCTGTCTCGGGCGCCGAAGAAACCTCACGCAAAGTCCGCAAAGTTCGCGAAGTAATGAAAGTTAAGCTTAAATGCGGGAGGGAACTCCCGCGTTTTTTCTTTCAATTTTCAACAATGTTGATTTTTGTAAATTATATCCCTTGCAATTCAATTTCTAATAGGGTACAATTAGAGATGTAAAGGGGTTGAAACCTCCTAAGAGCGAGGCGTTCTATTTCCTGTTCGCCTGACGGCGAATGCGTAATTCCGTTCGCTGCGCTCACTCCATTACCGCCTTCCAATCTTTCCTACTTCCCAATCATGAAACGGCGACATTTTTTAAAATGGACGGCTCTTTCCAGCGCGCTGGCGTTCGGATATCCGCTGCTGGCTCAAGAGCCGAAAAAGAAAGTCCTGTACTACGATTACACTTCCGGGTACATTCACGAGCCGACTCGCGACGTCGACGGCAAACCCGGTAAATGCGGGTCGTTTTTCAAAACCGTTGGCGAGAAGAACGGCTTGGACGTCGTTTGCACCAAAGACGGGAACGTCTTTGCGGAAGACCTGACGCAGTACAGCGCGATTATTTTGTATACCAGCGGAGATTTGTATGTCCGCAACCCGCGCTGTCCCGGGAATCCGGTTCCGGCTGGGACGCAGGAAAAGCTGGTTGACGCCGTTCGCGCCGGCGTGGGGCTGCTGTCGCTTCATCCGACAACCGATTCGTGGCGCTGTAACGGAACGGCGTACGTCAGCAAAGCGACGGAAGAAATCTACGCCAACGACCCGGTGGAAATTATAACCCCGTTTACCAAACTGGTGGGCGGGCAGTTTATCATCCACGGACCGCAGCAGGAAGCCGAGGCGGTCTTTGCCGACCCGGTCGAGCTGCCGTGTTTGAAAGCCATTCCGGAAAAGAAGTATCGCGTTTTTGAAGAATGGTATTGTCTGAAAAACCTCAACCCGGACATGCACGTTTATTTGACGCTCAATACACAGGGGATGAAAGGCGACTGTTACAACCGTCCGCCGTACCCGGTCGTCTGGGCGCGAAAAGAAGGCAAGGGCGTTTCCGCCTATTCCGCCTTTGGACACGGTCCGCAGCAATGGGACAACCCGTTTATTCAAAACGTTTCCAGCGACCTGCTCCTGCTTGTATCCGGCAAGATTTCCACGGACTTGACCCCCAACATGAAAACCGCCTGTCCGAACGCGGCTATCGCGCACTTTTAGCCCCCGATGGCGGGGGAGCCGATCCGCGCTGCCGCGCGAGACGTATTATAATCGCTCCCGTTGGTCGCTTTTTTCTCCCCCTTACTAAAGTTTTTTGGAAAGGGGAGTTTGAGGGGAAGAACCTTTTTTTCAAAAAAGGGCGGCGAGGCCCCGCTCCCAATCCGCGCTACCGCGCGAGACGTATTATATCCGCTCCCGTTGGTCGCTTTGTATGCAACCCCTACTGCCTATAACCTATACCTTTAACCAATAACCATTAACCACTTACCAATTATCCTATTATGAAACGAAGAGATTTTGTTAAGTTCCTGACAGCCGCTGGCGTCAGTTCCCCGTTATTGATTCCTTCTTCCTGCCTTGGAGACGACGACAAGGCGGCGGCTTCCGAACGCGTTCTGGTTGGCGCCATCGGCGTTGGCGGACGAGGCGGGCAGGTGTTCCGCAGCGTGCTGGGCTGTTCAAACGCTCAGGTGGTTGCAGTCGCAGACTGCTTCAAAAGCCGTCGGGAACGCTCTGCAAAGGTTTGCGGCGGGAAAGCGTATTTTGACTTCCAGGATATTCTGGCGGATGAGTCTATTGACGCCGTTACCGTCTGCACGCCTGACCACTGGCACGTCCCGATTGCTCTTTACGCCGCCCGGGCGAAGAAGTCCTGCTATGTTGAAAAGCCGCTCGGTTTGACGCTGGAACAGGTTCTCTCCTGCGAAAAGGTCTTTGCGGAAAACAAGGTTCATTTCCAGTACGGAACGCAGCAGAGATCTCAGACCAACTGTCTTATCGGCTGCGAAATGGTTCGTAAGGGAAGAATCGGCAAGATCAAGGAGATTGAAGTTTATTCTCCCAACGGCGGAACGGGCGGGAACCCGACGCCTTGCCCGATTCCGGAAGATCTGGGCGAAGACGGGTACGATCGCTGGCTCGGTCCGGCTCCGAAAGTTCCGTACTGCGCCGACCGCTGCCGCCCCAACGGGACGTACTGGATTTATGATCAGTCTATCGGATACCTCGGCGGCTGGGGCGCTCACCCGCTCGACATTATGGTTTGGGGAAGCGACGCGGACCTTTCCGGCTTGGTTACCGTTGAGGGTACTGGTAAAATCGGCGGACCGTTGTATAATACCGTTTACGACTGGGACATGAACATCATGCTCGGCGACGTCAAAGTCCGGTTCATTGCCACGAATCGAGACTCGACCAAGTTCATCGGCGAAAACGGCGACTGGATTGACGTCTACCGCGCCGGTTTGAAAGCGAGTTCGCCTGACCTGATTTCCAATCCGGACTTGAAAGAATCGTATCTGACCGTCAGCACTCACCATGCCCAAAACTTTATTGACGCCGTTCGATTCGACCGGACTCCGGTTTCCTGTCTCAGAGACGCCGTCCGAAGCGATACGATTTCGCACCTGTGCGACATTGCCGTCCGAACGAAGAGCAAAGTCGTTTGGGATCCGAAAAAACGCGAACTGGTCAACCCGACGCCGGAACAGACGGCTATGGTTTCGCGACCGATGAGAGAGCCGTGGAAATTGTAAAAATTAGCAATTGTCAATTAGCAATTAGCAATTGAAAGGCAACCCTATGAACATTAAATCATTTTTGGAAAAGAAGAAAAGCGGCGAGCCGCTTACCATGCTCACCGCTTACGATTACATTCAGACCCTTTGGTGCTGCGCGGCGGGCATCGATTCGATTCTCGTCGGCGATTCCCTCGGGAACGTCGTGCAGGGCAAAGGAACGACGCTGAACGTTTCTCTTGACGAAATGATTTATCATACGGAAATTGTCGCGAGAATCGCCCGGCAGAAATGCGACGAGAAATCCCGTCCGGTTATCGTTGCCGACATGCCGTTTCCGTTTGGTCATACTGGCATAGAAGTCGCTGTCGCTCAGGCGGCGCGAGTTGTTAAAGACACCGGCTGCGACGCTGTCAAGGTGGAGACAAGCTGGGAGGACGCCCCGCTGATCAGCGCTCTGGTCAAGGCGGGAATCCCGGTCATGGCGCATATCGGTCTGCGGCCTCAGCAAATTCTCAACTTGGGCAAGTTCTCCATTCAAAAGGCGGAAAAAGCTCTGCTCAAAGACGCTGACGCAGTTGCCGACGCTGGCGCGTTTTCCGTCGTTCTGGAATGCGTCGAAGCCGACCTGGCGGAGAAAATTACCCGTCAAGTCGCCATTCCGACTATTGGAATCGGTTCCGGCGCCGGCTGCGACGGGCAGATTCTGGTTATTACCGACGTGCTGGGCATGAATCCGGAATTCGTGCCGAAACACGCCCGGGAGTACGCCCATCTGGCTCAAACGGCAATTGGCGCCATAAAAGAATACGTCTCAGACGTCAAAAAGCGAAAATTCCCGTGAATTTTTAACACGAAAAACACGAAATAAGCGAAATTAACGAAATTTTTAGATTAAATAATCCTTTCGTTTTTTTCGTCTCTTTTCGTGTATTTCGTGTTTAAAAAATCCTTCGCAGGCGTCAAATCGTAGTACGAGTCAAAATTTCTTGAAAATTTCTGTTTTTCTGCAATTATTTTGCCTTGCGCGTTGTTCTAGTTGTATAATGATAGCAATGGGGCGGTAAATCCAAGCCGATATGACAGATTTAGAGGCGAAAAACCAGCAGATAACGACCTGGACAGCCCAATACGGCGGTCTGGTTCGCGGATACCTGATGAGCATGGTTCGTCGCGCCGACGTGGCGGACGACTTGTCTCAGGAGGTGTTTCTAAACGCTTGGAAAGGCTTGGATATGTACACCGAACAGGGCGAAGCGAAGGCGTATTTGATGAAAATCGCCTATCGGGTCGTCTGCAACGCCAAACGGCGCCGATCCATGGAAGTCAACGTTGACGACGAAACCTGGACGGCAATCGACCCTGTCGACGCCGGTTCCGACCCCGCCCAAAAGATCCATCAAGCCGAACTCAACGCGACGTTGAGCGCCGTTCTCGACCAGCTTTCCGAGGCGGAAAAGAAAGTCCTCACGCTGCGCTATTTCGGTGAAATGAAGTTCAATGAAATTGCCGATTTAATAGAAATGCCGCTCAACACGGTACTCAGTCACGCTCGCCGCGGTTTGACGAGAATGCGCGACATTATGCAGAAGAACAATACACCATGACTACCACCAATGATTCTCCTGTCGAATTGACTCAACAGCAGCTGGAATGGGCAACTCAAAAGCCCTCTGGTCAGCCATGCCCCGGCGATGCGTCCGAAAGCCAGATGGCGGAGCTGGAGTCGCTGGAACAGACCTGGGAATGGTTTGGTTCGCTGATAGAAAACGCAAAAGACGAAGACTATCTGGCAGCCAGCGCCAATTCCAAGCCGTCGCCCGCCGTTGAGCCTGCGATTGAGCAGAAACCCCGTCATGCCCGGCTTTCCTACTATTTAGCGCTCGGAACGGTCAGCGCGGCGCTGTTGCTCGTCTGCGGATTCTGGTCGCTGCGTCTGTTTGACGCGTCGTCTACAATTTCGACAGATAATCAGATCGTTCAAAATACAAACGTTACAGATACAAACGCAGGCGTTCCGACCGTTGCGCCGACGACGGAACCGGAACAGCCTCAAACGACCGTTGCGGCGGCGGAACCGACTGTTACAGACGACGAATTCGCCTGGGACGAAGACGACGCCTACGATACGCAGCTGACGTCGTTGTCAAATTCCATTCTCTGCGCGGAATCCGGCGACCGCTGGGAACTGTCCGCCATGGCGGAATATACAACCATCGGATATGAGATGTCTCAGATTAACGAGTTAGACAACTTTTAAGTTGCGAGAGACGAGTTGCGAGAAAACGCAAGCGCTGTACATAATCCTCTCGCCACTCGTTACTCGCAACTCGCAACTAACAATTGGAGATTATATCATGAAAACAAAACCTTTTTTGACGCTGTCGATTGTAACAGCTTCGTTTTTTGCATTGACTCTTTTAGCCAGTTCCGTCTCAAACGCTCAACAGAGCGATCCTGAAGACGCCGCCGTCGCGGCGGAAGAAACGCCGGAAGACGTTTCCTGGGACGACAACGCAGGACCCGGACCGAAACGTTTTGGCGATCGTCCTGAAGGTCGTCCGCCGATGCGAGGGGACAGACCTCAAATGCGTCCTCTCAGAGATGGCGATCGCCCTGCCATGGATCGTCCGCCGATGCGAGGGGACAGACCGCAAATGCGTCCTCCCAGAGAAGGCGATCGCCCCGCCATGGATCGTCCGCCAATGCCCGGTTCTCGGGAAGGATTTAGACAACCGGATTTCGGACGTCCGGAAGGACCGAATCATGGCAACATGATGCTGCCGCCTCCGCCGGCAGGTCCGTTCCAGAATTGGGATCAGATGGAAAAGTCCGATCCGGAATTTTTCAAGCTGCTTAAACAGGACGCGGAACTGGAACTCACTACGCGTCAGTTGACGATGCAGTATCGTCAAACGACTGACGAAAACGCCAAGGCGGAAATCGGCGCCCAGCTGGCGGAAACGGTCGCCAAACATTTTGACGTCCGACAGAAACGCCGCGCCTTAGAGCTGGAACGTCTGGAAAAAGAACTCAACCGCATGAAGGATCTGTTTGAAAAACGCAACACGTCCCGCGACAAGATTATCGAACAGCGTTTGAAGGAACTGAAGGGGGAAGAAGAGTCGCTGTTTTAATGCGCTAAACAACGATTTTTGGAAAAAAGGCAGTAGGCAGTAGGCAGTAGGCAATAGTAAGATAAAACTACTGCCTCTTGCCTATTGCCTACTGCCTTGTTCTGTTCCCCGTCTCTCAAATTCCGCCTCTAAATCCAGAAGAATTCCAGAGGAATCTGAACACCAGTCCGGGGCGACCAGATACGGATCAGGAACGGACGCAGAAATCCTGTCGATAACGACGTTTTCCGGCATGCGTTCGATGAAGTCCGCCGCCCAGAAAATGTATTCTTTGCGTGACGGCGGCGTAAACTGACCGCTCTTGTACCACTGTTCTAAAACGGTATTTCGGGCAACGTAAATGTTGTGAATCTTCACCGCATCGATAGGCGTTTGCGCCAGACGGTCAGCCGTCTGGTTCATCATTTCCGGCGTCTCGCCAGGCAGTCCCAAAATGATATGCGTTCCGACGTGGAGTTTGTCGATTCGTTTCGCCCGGTCAATCGCGTCCAAGGCACAGGCGGAATCGTGTCCGCGATTGATAATCTCAAGCGTTGAATCGTGGAGCGACTGAACCCCCAGTTCCAAAGACGTCCATTTCTTTTGCGCCAACTCGCCCAACGCGTTTAAGACGTCCTCTCCCACGCAGTCTGGCCGCGTCCCGATAATCAGCCCAACCACCTTCGGATGGGAAATCGCCGTCTCCCACATCGTCCGCAGGCGGGTTAAATCTCCGTACGTATTTGTGCTGGGCTGGAAATAGGCGATAAACTGCTGCGCTTTGTATCTCTTTTGAAGCTGCTCTATTCCCGTTTCAATCTGAGCGAAAATATCTCCCGCCTCAATTCGCCGCGACGGACTAAAGGCGACGGAATCGCAGAAGATGCAGCCAGAATAGGCGGTAGGCGGCGTTTGGGGAGTAGGGAGTAGGGGGTAGGGAGTAGTTTTTAAATTCGCCTCTGGCGAAGTACTATTCCCTATTCCCTGTTCCCCATTCCCTTTCTGGCGCCAATTGGGACAAAGACACCCCGCGTCTACGCTGACTTTCCAGGTAGAGCGTCCGAACAGCTGCTTGTAAAAGCAGTTCAGTCGATAGTATTTCAACCCCTGCTGTTTCCAGACGGGGACGGAGTCGTTGCTCATGCAATAAAGTGGTAAGTGGTTAGTGATAAGTAGTAAGGGAAAAAAGGTTAGTGTGGATACCGCTTTGCGTCCTAAGCGCTAACCACTTTTAACTCACCACTCCCTCATTATACTCATAAACTTCAAAAATAAAAGGGCTGTTCGTCCTGCCGGGCTTGACGTTCGCTTTACGTTCAGATATACTGTATATAACAATCGATTAACGATTAAATTTTAGTGAGGCGCTTTGCGTTAACTCCTCACTCCTCATTCCTAACTCCTAGCTCCCCCTATGAAGTCCTCGAACCATTACGAAGCCGCCTTTGAAAGTTTTCTGCAAAGTCAGGCGATTCCGTACATGTCGACGCGCGAAACCAGGCGTTCTTTTGCCGGTCAGGAAGAATACGGCTCGCTGAAGAACATCGATTTTTTGGTTATGAACCGATCGTCCGTCGACGCGGTTCAGCCCAATCGGCAGAGCAGGGCGCTGGAGGCGTCATCGTGGTTAATCGACATCAAGGGGCGTCGGTTTCCGTCCGGGACGGCTCATCCGCAGTATTGGCGTAACTGGGTTTCGGAAGACGATTTGCTGTCGCTGTCGCGCTGGGAAACGATTTTTGGACGCGGATTTCAAGGCTTGCTCGTTTTCGCTTACGACGTCTTGGGCGAGCGCAGCCCGGTCGACCGATCGCGTCTGTTTGAATTCCAGAATCGATACTACGCCTTTTTAGGAATCCCGCTGTCTGTTTATTATCGGGAATGTCGACCGCTTTCTCCCCGCTGGCGAACGGTTTCCATGCCCAGCGCCAAGTTCCGACAAATGGTCGTTCCGCTGGACGAGCTGCTGTAGGGAAGAAAGCGGTTTGTAACAGCGCCTCACTTTACGCTGCTCTTTACATCCGTAATCAACTTGCGCCAGTGGGCGGCGTACGAATTGATTATCTTCAGGTCCGAAAGCTCGGTTTCGATGTTTGTAACAATCGCGTTGAGACGGTCGAATTTGCTTTGCAGTTCCGCCCGCCCGGAATCGTCCAGTTCTCCCTTTTTGAGTTTCGCGACGTCGGCTTTGACTTCCGCAAACAGGGCGTCTGGATATTCCAGTTCCGTCATCGTTCGAGCGTAACGGACGACGGCGCGCATCGGTTCCAGGTAGATGTATTCCAGCCGCTGCGGGTCAATAGCAGAACCGTTGGGCGCGTTCTGAGTCAGCTCTTTGGAAAGCAATTCCAGCTTGGCGATAATCGCCAGAGCCTTGTCTTTGTCCGCCGGGTTTTTAAGCTGACAGGGCCAGCCTTTGTTCTCAAAACATCTGCGAACCGGCATTTTATACAGCGATTTGAGTTCGACCATCGCGTCGTCAAACTCACGCGCCGTCTGAGCCATTTCCGGACCGTAGACGTAAGAATAGACGCTCGTTCTCATTTTGTCCCAGTCGTGAGTTTCCGGGGCCCACGCCCAGATTCCAAACATGCCGACAAGATACTCTTCCGGCCATCCGCCGCCGATGCAGAACAGCATTACGTTGTCGACGTACTGCGGAGCGGATTTCAAATACTCGTACTTGGGCGCGCCCCAGCCGGCGGCAAGAGGCTGCAGTTCAATATACGCCGGGAGCGGAACCGCGTCCGGGTACGTTTCCCACGTATACGGCGCCGTCGGGTCGGACGCCGGTTTGCGAGGCAGATCGACCGCGCCTTTTCTAAGCGTAACAGCAATGTTGCCGTTGTTGGCGAACCCGCCACGAAGATAGATTAAATTATGCCACCAGGCGGGACGGACTTTCAGACCCATCTTTTGTGACATCTCGAAATCGCCCTGACTCGGAACGCGGGTGAAATACCATTGAATCTCGTTGAATCCGGGTTCCTTGCTCATTTCCCAGTTGAACTTTGTATCCATTTTCTGGTAATCGCCCACAGGCGGCGTGTACGCCAGACTTCGACCGGCAATGCCGCGCTTCTTCCCCAGCTCAATAAAATTCTTGACTGCGCTTTTCGGGTCGGTTCCCTGACCGATGTCGTCGAAGGATAGCCACAGCCCGTCACAGCCCAGGTCGATAAGCTGTTCAAACGTTTTGTTGACTTCGTCGTAGAAACCGTCTTCTGCAATCTTGTCGAACCCGGCAATAATCCCGCCAGCTTTTTTGGTTGTTGCCGCCGCGACGCAGCCGTAAACGAACATGCCCCGTCGGTGCGCTTCCCGAATCGTCATGCCGACGTTTTGATTGTCAATCGCAACGCCCGGCATGAACCCCATCGGGGCGGCGCGATTGGGATAGACGTCGTTGACCTTGTACGTCGGGTTGTCACGGACGTCAATATAGTTTATTCTCGCCCACGCGTAGGCGTCCAGCGCGCCGGGCACGAGGTTTTCCATCATGACAAAATGCGGGCGCCCTCGATACGGAATGCTGGGCCAGTCTTCGACCTGAATCTTCTTCAGGACAATTGCGCCGCCGTCGGACTTGGACATCATATCAAAAAGGACGTCCGAACCGTAGATAGCGCCGTTGACGTCGTTCCCTGTCACGTTTGCCGTATTGACGCCGTCCGACTCGGTAAAGGAGATTGCAAACCCGTTGAGCTTACCATCCTCTTTGGGCTGAATGGAAATATGTAGAATCGTTTTGTATTCCGCCGCCGCTTGCGCGTCTGTCAGAATCGGGAACGTTTGCTTGAACCGATTTTTAATGTGCGCCTGCAGCCTGTCCGCCGCGTACTGAACAGACGTCTGCTCCCGCTGA
Source organism: Thermoguttaceae bacterium (assembly GCA_045651945.1). Taxonomy (GTDB): domain Bacteria; phylum Planctomycetota; class Planctomycetia; order Pirellulales; family Thermoguttaceae; genus RUG11551. The sequence continues at coordinate 4,743 of JAZRTH010000517.1, read as the reverse complement.
GACAAACCGTCTAAAGAAACGACGATCGCTGTTTTCTCCAGAGTCCATTGAGAGTTCAGATCCGTCCACTGTTTGGGAACGGGAAACAACGGACATTCTTCCGCCGGAACGGAAGACGCCAATGCTGCGACAGCGACGATTGCTGCAAGGAAATTCTTTAAGTGTTTCATGGGATAGTTGCTATATATAGGGTAAACGAAAATACACGCTTTAAGCGCTAAAGGTTTGACGTCTTATTGTTTCCTATTATAAGATGTTAAAGAATGAATTGCAAGAGCGTCCCGTCCACATTTTCTTCCTCCTTTATTAAAGTTTTTTGGAAAGGGGTGTTTGAGGGGAAGAACCTTTTTTTCAAAAAAGGTTTTCCCCTCTTAATTAAACTTGAAAAAACTTTCCCTAAAAAGGGAGCCAGCTTGCTGGCGACCGAAAGTTTTTTCAAGTTAGGCAGCGAGACACAAAAGTGGAGAGGTTTATTCTGTGAACAGAACCCAGACGTAGCCTTCTGCTGGAATTGTAATTGTTATTTTAGCTCTGCATTGAACATCCAGCTGAACCGTTTGCGGGTTAAGTCCGTTGACGGCAACGGTTGCTTTATCGGTCAGACCGGTATAGTACAGCGGGACGGAAATCGTTCGTTCAATCGGCTCGGTCAGCGGATTGTAGAAGAACGCCAAGCCCTTCTCCTTTGCTTGCGGATTAACTTTGAGCCAGCCGTCCCAATCGCGTCCGTCTGCCCGGCGCAAATGGACGAAATCCGCGTCGAGAACCTGTCGATGGGCTTTGTAGAAATCGACCCATTTCTTCACGACAGCCAGCGTTTCGGGCGCGTCATACAGTCGCGGTCCGCGATAGCACGCCTGAACGCCGGCGCCTATCAGGTTGGCGAATCGTCCATCGTAATGAGGCAGATGTTCGCGCAGCGGTTCAATCGTTGCCGCGGCTCCTCCGCCATGATATTGGGTCAAAGGGACATGCATCCAGCCCATAGAGCACGTTTTGTCCCACGTGCCGTCGTAGATGTTTTGACGTTCGATAATCAGCTGTTCCGCCCGCGGCAAAGACCAGTTAGTTTCGCGGAATCCCATGCCGGTTTTATTCCCGCCGGAGAAGAAATAGCCGTCAGGCTGATTGACGTAAATCCCGTTCGCACGACAGAATTTGTACAAGTCCGCCTGCGCTTTCCACTGAACCCAAATAGAGTCCGATTTGTCATGATGTCCGGGATGATTGGTCGCCTCGCAGTAGTCGCCGGGATACGGACCGTCGTTCTCAAAGACCTGAAAACCCGCTTCCGCCATAAAAGTCTTGAGAGTATTGTGATAATCTTTTCCCCATGCGGAACCCAGGCACGGTCCGCATTTGTACCGCGGGCTGGGATTGTGAACATTGTCTTCCCGCGTACCCGCATTTCTGGACGCCGTCAGAGAATACCCGCCCAGCGCCAGTCCTGCATTTCGCGCTTCGTCCGCCAGCTGTTTATAAACGGCGCGATATTTCGGGTCTTTGCTTTCCAGATTGAAACCGGAACCGAAACTCATAATTATCATCTCGAACCCGGTTGCTTTGCACTGTTCGATTCCTTCCCGAATCTGTTCCGGTTTCACCGTCGTTTTATGGAACATGAGCGGATTCTCGTTTGTCCACGGAGCAAGCATTCGATACAGTCTTGCTACGGACAGGGAACGGCGCTGACGGTCTGTGGAATCAAACAGGAGTTCGTAGATTCGATACGTTTCAAACGCTTCCCCCGGTTGAAGACGCTGAGCGGGTCCCAGTTCCGGCGAGCAGTCCAAAAGACAAATTTCCTGTTTCAAGTAGTTCACCTGAGTTGCGTATCCCGGATCGCTTGTAAATCGACCTGCCCGGCAGTTTTCCAGAGTTGGCAGCATGCACCCATACGCATAGTCGCTGACCACGTAAATATTTTGAACCGTAAACGGAAGGGTTCCATCTACGTGCGACGCCTGTTCGACCAGCTTCAAAAATTCGACGGTAAAGCTGTCAACGATCATCTCTTTATCGGTCGTATTTGTAACAACTATCCATTTGCAAAAAGCGGGAATTCCATCGTAGATTTCGTAATGAATTTCGACTTTAGGCAATTCAGGCTTTGTCGGCTGAAACGTCAAAACAACGCGTTTTCCTTTCGGCGGCCAGTCGTAGTCTTGCCCCATCCATTCAGGATGCTTTTTCCAGTCAAACGGTTTGGCGACAGGTTCAATGCGAGCGGATTCAAACGTCCAGGGGCTATCGGCAGGCTTGGAAGAAGCAATCCAGTCCGGCTTGAGATAATTCTGGACGGGCTGACCGGTCAAACCGCCGATGGAATACGCTTTGCCGTTGATTGTCAGCTTGCCTTCAGGCGCAGTGGCGCGAATGAAATCTTCTTCGCTGACAAGGTTTTTTAAACTGACGGTTGCCGCTGCGGGTTTAGTAACAATTTCTCGGCGCGCCAAACCGTTTTCCAAAACAACGACGCTCGAATCGTCCGATATTTGAATGTTTGACGCATACGGTTTCGGATTGATCAGCCAGTCAGAAGACTCGCTCGCCCAGCAAAAAGCGGACTGTAACAAACAAAGAACAACGGCAGGAATAAGGGACTTTTCATGAATTGTCTCAACGGAGTTAAAAACGTTTGAAAGGGTTGATTAAACGGTATTATTTCAGTTTTTGTTCAAAGAGCCATTCGGCTAAACCGGGCGTGTCGTAAGCTTCTGTCCAGATGTTGTGTCTGCGGCCGGGCAGTTCCGTATACCTGACGTCGCAGCCGGCGGCTTTGAGCGCGGCGACGGCGCTGCGAGAGCGTTCGACCGGAACAGAGGCGTCTTTATCGCCGTGGAAGAACCAGGCTTTGGCGTTTTTGAACTGGCAGATTGTCTCGTTGTCCGCGCCGCCGCACACGGGAACGTACGCAGCAACCTCGTTTCCGCGCCGGCAGACGAAATCGCAGGTTCCGTATCCGCCCATAGACGTCCCCAGCACGTACAGCCGGGACTTGTCGAGCGGGAATTCCTTTCGCAATTCGTCGACAAGCTCCAGCAGACACGCCATGCTTTCCGACGGGACGGCTGGCGTTTTGTGAGCGGTTCTTGCCGACCAGTCCGTTTCACACCAGCGTTTTCCCGCCGGGCATTGGGGAGCTATCAGGAACGCGGGATGTTTAACCCGGTTCTCGCCGCTGATAAGCGTCAGAAACTGGCAGTTGGTCATGTGTTTGACGTTGTCAGTCCCGCGGCTGCCCGCTCCGTGCAGGAAAATAATCAGCGGATACGACTTGTTCGGATCGTAGTTGTCAGGTTTAAACAGACGATATGGCAGCTTCGCGCCGTTTGAGCCTTGATAAACTCTCGCCTCGGAATTGGCGATGAGTTCCTGATAATCGTTCGCCGCGTTACAGGTTGTAACAAGCGTCATGACTAACAAAGCGGTGGATATGAAGTATTTCATGATTTTAGGGTAAAGGGTTAAGGGACTCAAGTGCAAGCAAAAAGTCCCCACCTTGGGAACGTTTTGGAGTTGCGAATATAGGCAGTTTTTATTTTGAACGCAGAGTGCGCAGACTCCTCGCAGAATACGCAGACGGACTGGGAATGTGGCGACGACGCTAACTACGTTAGCTACGCCACGATTCCCGTCCGATTTTTTAATTATTTTTTAAAATCACAAGCGGACATCGTGTCATAGCCCGAGAATCGGGCGTAGATGACACATGGACGCTTGTTTCTGCGGTCTCTGCGAGTAGTCTGCGGTCTCTGCGTTCTCTTTTTTATTCTACAACAACTTCTTTCGTCTGCTCCGTTCCGGACGCGTCTGTCCAGGTCAGACGGTACTTGCCGCGGAAGCCGCGAAACTTAACAGTTCCGGTTTCGTCCGCTTTGACGGTCAGGTTCGTTTTCCAGTCGTGATTGATAAGCTGGTCAAGCGCATAGTAGACGGGTTTCTTCTCGCCGTTGGCGTCGAGGACGCCAGAGGTTGTCGGTTCGCCCGGAGCGCCGCCGCCGTCGATGGAGTTCCACCAGGTTATTCCCGCAACGTTAGGATACGAAAACCAGAGTCGATACAGGTTGTACGCTACAACCGCCTGAATGTCTCGGCCGTTGGCGTCGTCCGTAGGAGCAGGAACAGTTATTTCGCTGATGTGGATCGGCCGTTCCGCTTCTGCCATGCAGTCCAGAACGCTGTACATGAACGCTGGCGTATGGGAATCGGCGCCGTTGGCAATCGAGGCGACGGCTTTGGGATTAAAGAAATGTTTCTGAACGCCCATCAGGTCGACTTTCGCGCCGCGGTCAACCAGATCCCGGACGATTTCGACGTACCGGCGTTTCGGACCCCAGCTCATGTCACATTCGTTGGTCGACAGACGGACGCTGGCGGGCAGATACTTCTCCGCCCATTTGAAGCATTTATACGTGTAGTCGTCCGGCATGATTCCGCGGTTCGCCTGGTCGAAACATTCGTTGACGACGTCCCATTCCTGAACCCGGTCGCCGTAGCGCTGACACAACAGCTTGATGTGTTCCTCAAAGAGCTTTTCCAGCTCCTTGCGATCTTCCGGCGCCCAGTCTGGATGTCCCCAGCGGCGCATGCCGTAAATCATCGCGTGTCCGTGAACGTAAAGCCCTTTGGAGTTGAGGTAATCGACGCAGCGGTCAGTCGGAGGGCGTCGCCAATGGCGTTCCTGTTTGGGGTCTTTGGAGTTCGCCCAGTATTCCGGCGTGTCGTACTGGTTGCCTTCAA
>JAZRTH010000516.1:0-2572 GCA_045651945.1 Thermoguttaceae bacterium | reverse complement strand
CGCTTTGCGAACTCCTCACTCCTCACTCCTAATTCCTAACTAACCTCACCCCCTCCTTGATTTTCCATCTAAATGATATAATATATTGACACTGAATTTGTTTGTTTACTATAAGGATATTATTATATGGATATGTCGTTCGCCATATTGGCGGCAGCGGAGGGCGTTGCGGAACAGGCGAGTTCCGCGCCTCCGAGTACTTTGCCCAGTTGGGAAAACTGGGCGATACTGCTATTGAGCGTCGCGTGCGCGTTGGGGATATCGTTTTTGTGCTCCCTGTGCGAGGCGGCGTTTCTGTCTTTGAGTCCCGGGCAAGTCGAGGAAATTGCCGAGTTGCACCCGTCCCGCGGACGCGTCTGGACGAATTTCAAAACGCACATGGAATATCCCATTGCGGTGATTTTGTTGCTCAATACGGCGGCTCATACGATCGGCGCAACTGTTGCCGGCGCGCAAATCCATTACATGTACGGGAACGCTCAAGTAACGGCGTTTTCGATTCTCTTTACGTGGCTGATGTTACAGTACACGGAGATTCTGCCCAAAACGTTAGCCGTTCGCAACAACCTGTACATCTGCGAGGTCGCGACGTGGCCGATGCGGGTTTTGATCTGGATTTTCACGCCGATTGTCTGGCTGCTGTATTTGCTCAACCGACCGTTTGAGGGACCGAAAAAATCCTCGGATTCCGAAACGACGCTCAGCGAGCTGGCGGCTCTGGTCGGCGTGGCGCAGTCGTCGAATCTGCTTGATAAAACGCAGGAGCGGATTTTGCTGCAGACGTCCAAGCTGCATTTGCGAACGACCGCTGAGATTATGGTTTCCGCCCTGGACGTTACGTTTATTTCGTCGAAGCAAACGCTCATGGAGGCGATTCTGGTCGCTCATATAGACCCGCACACCCGGTTCCCGGTTATTGACGGTACGGACGTCAATAAGGTTTTGGGATACGTCAATTTCAAGGAGATGGTTGCCTGGGCAAGAACCAGCCCCGACGAACCCAACGTGTTGCCGATTCTTCGCCCGGTGAACTTTGTTAATGAAGACGAGGAAATTTCCGATACGCTCCATTTGTTTGTAGAACGACACGCTCATTTGGCGATTGTTCAGGACGAGCAGAAGCAGACGCTGGGAATTGTTACACTGGAAGACATCGTCGAGGAACTTGTCGGCGATCTGGACGACGATTTCAACGCAGACGAGAAGATTCCGGAATCGTCTGACGGCGGGCGCATGGCGTCGCTGCCGAAATTCATCAACGACTTGTCCGAACACGTGGTTATCGTCGGCGGCGGGGCGTCGGTGAAAGAGGTGATTTCCGTCCTCAATAAAGAGAATTGCTGCGGACGCTGGTACGGCGACGCGCCGTCGGGAACCATTTCCCAGTGGCTTTTAAGTCAAATCGACGGCCCTCTGAAAGCCAATAAGCGGGTCTCGGTCAACGGCTGGGATTTTATCGTTCGACGAACGCGTCACAACAAGGTTTTTGACGCTCTGGTTCTGCCGTTTGGACAGAACGAAGAGCTTCGGGAGGAACAGCAGTCATGACGCAGTCGGATATTAACCATATCGTCTTGTTCGTCGGCGGGCTGACGCTGTCGATTGTCTGCTCAACGATCTGTTCGCTGTGCGAAGCGGCGCTATTGAGCTTGACGCCGGGGCAGATTGAGGAATTCGCGCGTCGAAACAAAACCAAAGGCGCGATCTGGCGCAATTTCAAACAGAATATTCGCGATCCGATTTCTGCGATTTTGCTGCTCAATACGTCCGCCCATACCATTGGGGCGACGATCGCCGGCGCGCAATTTCAGCTGCTGTTTCATAACATCCCGCTGACTGCGTTTTCGGTGGTCTTTACGTGGGTGATGCTGCAGTTTACGGAGATTCTGCCCAAGACGCTGGGGGTGCGTTACAACGTTGGCGTCGCCAGTATTATGACCCGTCCGATGCAGTTTATGGTTTGGGCGGCGCTGCCGTTTATGCGAATCGTGCGATTTCTCAACCGTCCGTTTGAACGGGAATCGCGATCCGCGCCGACGTCTCCGACAGACGAGATTTCCGCCCTGGCGGGAATTGCCCGGCTGCGAAAACAGCTCGACGTTCATCAGGAGCGCATTTTCCGTCAGACCGCCGCGCTTCAGGAACAGTACGCCTTTGAGGTCATGATTCCGGAAACGCAGATCAAGTTCATTTCCACCGACATGACGCTTGCGGAGGCGATTGACGTCATTCACGCCGACCCGCACACGCGATTCCCGGTCGTGGAAGGTCAGGACGTCAACAACATTTTGGGCTACGTCAATTTCAAAGAGCTGATCGCCTGGTCGTCCGTCAACCCGAAAGCGCCCAACGTCCGCGGCGTCATGAGAAAGATTCATTTTATCGAACCGCAGGCGGAACTGTCGGACGTTTTGAAGCTGTTTGTCAACCAGCACGCTCACATGGCGATTGTTACTTCCGGAGACGTCAACAAAAACGGCGAAGGGGGAGAAACGCTCGGTCTGATTACGCTGGAGGACATTCTGGAAGTCCTTTTTGGAGAACTGGAAGACGAATTCGACGCCCCGTTCGG
>JAZRTH010000515.1:0-9302 GCA_045651945.1 Thermoguttaceae bacterium | reverse complement strand
TCGTTCGCCAACGTCATGCCGGGCGAAACCCGCGGCTGCTTTGGATGTCACGAGTCTAAACTCAACACCAAAGGCAACCCGCAAGCCAAAAACATGAACATGGCTATGAAGAAGGGTCCGCAGAAGCTCACGCCGCCCAGCTGGGGAACGGAAGAATCCATTTCCTACATGCGATTCGTTCAGCCGGTTTTGGATAAGTACTGCGGCAAATGCCATCAAGACCCGGAAAACGACGCGTATAAAAAGCTCAACATGGTTTGCCGTCCGTCGACTCACGGCTGGTGGGGCAACGTCATGTCACGTCCAAACGATACCAGCCCGTTCTGCGAACCGTACTATACGATGGTTACCGGCGCCTGCCCGTGGGGCGGTCCGAAAAAGCGCGACGAACACAACGTTCCCGCCAACATCGCTGGTCTGTTTATCGTAGAAGGCTACGGCACGAACGACCCGGCTAACCTCGCGACTCTGCCGCCGTACTCCGCGTTCAGCCCCGTCAGCAAGCTCATTCACAACGCCTGCTCCGGCGAACACCACGGCGTTAAGGTTGAAGGCGTCGATCGCGAACGACTCATCGCCTGGGTAGACTGCAACGGCCCGTATCTGGGAGACGAAGAAATCCGTCAGATGTACGACCCGGATCACTACAGCGTCAACAACATTCCGCCTGTACGTCCGCGTATTGCCACCGCCCCGGTTATTAACCGATTCGACATCAACCAGGAAGGCGACTCCGAAAAGGTTGCCGGCGTCCCGCTGAAACTGTTCAACAACGAACCGTGCGACGCGGAAATCGTCTCTGCCGTCTACGGCGCCAATGACAAGTTTGTTGACGTTACCGAACAGGTTAAGAAGGCATTCCAGGGCAAACGCATTACTCAGCTTGGCATGTACAACAACCTCGCTGGCGACCCGATTGTCAACGTCGTCAAGACGCTCAAGGTTACCTTCAAGTATAAGGACGGTACAACGAAGACTGCGGTATTCCAGGAAAACACGCCGATGGTCGTTCCGGCTAATTAAGTAAACCTTTGAAGCTAAAACCGCTTCGATGAACAGCATATAATTATGCGGGGGAATTGGTTGATAAAACCAATTCCCTTTTTTGATGAAATGTTGAATTATATCTACAAAACGGCGTTCTATCGTGTTGACAAAAGCCGCCTTGTCTGGTATGATTGTTATTAGGATACTATGTCAGAACTGTTATGGCTATTCCGACAAGTCCGTACCTAAGAAGCCGCTAGCTATTAGCTGCTAGCTATAAGCTTGGGCGTTAATAGTTCTTAGCGTTAACATTTAAAGCTGGAATCAAAATCACAAAGCTAGAAGCTAGCAGCTAGAGGCTAGAAGCTGTCTCGCAATAACAGGCGCGAGTCGCCGGATGAGCCTTATTTATTTAACCTTAACTCAAGACAAATCATGGCAAAAAACATTTTGATTATAACTGGCAGCCCTCGCAAGGGCGGGAACAGTAACCAACTGGCGGAAGCGTTTGCTCAGGGAGCGCGCGAGGCGGGAAACGACGTTGAGATTTTCTCGACGGCGGACAACCCTGTTTTACCGTGCCGCGCCTGCGAATGCTGCTGGACGAAAGGACCCGCCTGCGTCTACGACGACGGGTTCAAAACGCTCGCGCCGGCTCTGGAAAAGGCGGACGTCGTCGTTTTCGCCACGCCGGTTTACTGGTTTACGTTCTCCGCTGAAATCAAGGCGGCAATCGATAAACTCTATGCGTTCATGACGGAACCCGGCGCAGGCAAGCTCCACATTTCCAAGTCGTATTTGATTTTCTCGGCGGAAGCGACCAACGAAAACGGCTATTTCGACGGCATAATCGCGTCTTACCAGCAGATTTGCGGCTATCTGGAATGGGAAATCGGCGACATCCTCATCGCAGACGGTTTGGGCGCCAAAGACGCCATTCAAACCCGTCCGGAACTTCTCGAAAAAGCCAAAGAACTGGGCAAGAACGTCTGAGGTCGTCGCAATGGCTTGTCAGGAAGAACAAGTTGAAAAACGCATCGGAATGTTGGCGGGATGGGGGAACTATCCCGTCCGCGTAGCGCAGGCGTTGAAAGACGCCGGGTACAGCGTCTATTGTCTGGGCGTGAAAGGACACTGCAAAAGCGAAGCGGAACTGCGGGAGATCTGCGCGGATTTTACCTGGACGAATCTGGGTAAGTTCGGCAAAAGCATCCGGTACTTTCAGTCCCATTCCGTTCCAGACTGCATCATGCTGGGCAAGATTCACAAGAAGGAACTCTTCAAGCCGTGGGCGCTGTTCGCTCTTCTGCCGGACTGGGTTACAATAAAGACGTTTGCCGCCTTCTTCCTGTTTAAGAAGAAGGATTACCGCGACGACTCGCTGCTCAAACGGATTGTAGACCTGTACGCTCAAAACGGCATCCGCATGGGCGTTCCGACGGACTACTGCCCTGCCCTGCTGGTTAAAGAGGGCTGTCTGACCAAACGTCAGCCGACGGAATTGCAGATGAAAGACGTCGAATACGGCTGGCAGGTCGCGAAAGACATGGGGCGATTTGACGTTGGGCAAACGGTTATCGTCAAAAATCAGATGGCGGTTGCCATTGAAGCCATCGAGGGAACGGACGCCTGTATTCGCCGCGCCGGGGAACTGTCACAGCGAGGAGGGCTTGTCATGGTCAAAGTCGCCAAGCCGCAGCAGGACATGCGTTTTGACGTCCCAACGATTGGTATGACAACGGTCAAAAACCTCGTCGCTGCCGGCGGGAAAGTTCTTGCCGTCGAAGCCGAGAAGACGATTTTAATTGACGAAGACGCCGTGGTCGACTACGCCAACGCTCATAATCTTGCGATTGTCGCCATAAAAGACGGCGAACAGATTACAGGCGTATCCCAAACAGACGCCTAAGCTCCGTTCGTCTCCTGAATTATTGAACCTGATTTTCATTAGAACGTTATCATGAATAAAGTTTTTCTCATTCCAGACGAGTCGACAGGCGACAATCTAAACAATCCGGAAGTCGCGCCTTTTATTGATTATGTTGTAGATTATCTATTCAATAAATACCGGAAAAACGACTTTTGGGACATGTCGAACGTTGTGCTGGTCGTTCCGTCAGCGCGAGTCCGCATCGAGACGCTTGAGCAGATTTTGATTCGCGCGGAAAAGGAAAACGTTCATTGGGAAATCCCCAAAATTGTAACAATCGGCAGTGCGCCGGAATTTTTTTATCGGCAAACGCGCCCCTTTGCAGACGACGTTACTCAAAACCTTGTCTGGTTTCAAGCGATTAAATCGTCTGACGAAAACAAGCGGATAAAGTTTTTGCCCTCCATGCCGGGCGACGACGATTTGGAAGGGCAATTTCTGCTCGGTCAGATGTTTTCCAGGCTTCATCAAAGCCTGTCGGCTGAAGAGCTTTCTTTTGCCGACGTCGCCCAAAAGCTCGTGGATCTGAAAAATAATCCGTCTAAAGATTTAGGAAAGCTCAATCTTGATAACGAAATTGACCGCTGGAATTATCTGTCGGGAGTTGAAGAAAAATACCTGTCCATCCTTGACAGTCATAATCTCTGGGATCGTCAGGCGGCGCGCCGCTTTGCTCTTAAATCTCCGCTGCCTGGCGACTTTGTAACAAATCGGGATATCGTCCTGGCTGGCATTGTCGATTTGAACCGGGTTCAGAAAGCCATTCTCAACAGGGTTAAATCTCACGTTACCGCGTTGATTTACGCTCCAGAAAGCGAATCGGACGGCTTTGACAAGTTCGGCGCGATAGACGTCAAATACTGGAGCGATGAACTGCGCTGTCCGCTTGAGGACGATCAGGTCATTCAGGTTGAAAAGCCGGAAGAACAGGTTCTTTGCGCTTTTAAGCGCATAAGTCAGCTGAGCGACAAGTTCACGCCGGACGATTTCACAATCGGCGCGCCGGACGACAATTTAATTCCGTACATTCAGTCGACGGCTGCAAAACTGGGGTTGCAAATTGACAACACCGTCGGCGTTCCAATTACGTCGTCTCCGCCGTACGCGCTGCTGCAGGCGATTTTGGAGTTTATGGAAACCAACAGCTTCGCTTCGTTCGCTAATCTGGCGCGGCACCCATCCGTCTACAACGTACTTTCAAGCGTTGCAACAGGAAGCAGAAGGGATTTACTAACGGCTCTGGATAATTACCAGCAGGCGTTCTATCCATTGGAAATTCCCTCAAGCGACGACATTAAAAGAAATCTTCAGATTGCAGATCGCGGCGTCCAGGAAGACGTTGTTATTGTGGGAAAAGCCCTGGATGAGATGCGGCAATGGATGAAAAAGGAAATCAATTCCCAAAATTTGCGGCAGATTATCGAGAATATTTTCAAAAAGTTCCCGGGAGAAGACAACAGCTTCGATTTCGTCATCAAGACGATTCTCAAATCGTGTGACAAGTTGAACGCGATTTCAGAATTCTTCACCGGAAATCTTACGCCTCAAAACGCGCTGAAAATGATTCTGCTGCGTTTGCAGTCGTTCAATCTGCCTAACAGAGAAGATTCAGACGCTGCCGACGACAACGTCGAGCCGGAACCGAAATCGTCAATACCGATGATTCATGTGGCTGGATGGCTGGAACTGGTTTGGGATCGCGCTCCCGTTCTGACGATTCTTTCCTTCAACGACGGCATTGTTCCTCAAAGCGCCACCTCTGACTTGTTCCTGCCTAACGAACTGAGAAAAGAGTTGAATATTCTGGATAACAACAGACGCTTTGCCCGTGACGCATACGCGCTCACAGCAATACATCGCCGGCTTTCTTCGTCCGGTGCATCGTCAGCCGCGCCAGCGAATGAACCCTCAAAACATCTCGTTGTGATTTGCGGTAAAACAGATATCGACGGCAAATCTCTTCTTCCCAGCCGTTTGTTGTTCAACAAAGAAAAGTTCGCTCTTCAGGCGTACAGATTCTTTAACGATGACAAGGATAACCCGCTGCCAAAATACTCGCTCAAAAACGACTTCGCAGGAAACAATCCTGGAAAATACAGCAAAGAAGTTTGGGATTGGGCGGAAAGGAATCTTTCAGGAAACGTATTAAAGGGCGTCGTCAAGTCCATTTCTGCAACAAAATTCAAGGAATATATTCAATGCCCGTTCAGATTTTTCCTCAAATACGTTGCAGGCGTTCAGCCGACCGACTATTCTGTACACGAATTGCAGGCGTTTTCGTTTGGAAGCGTCGTTCATCAGGTGTTACAGCGGTGGTCGCAGAATAAATTGGATAACAAAAAATGCGACTGGAATCCGGATGTCAAGCAATTAATTATAGAACTTAATGACCTGGTTGACGAGGTCTTTAACGAGCAGTATCCCGATAGCGTTATGCCCGGCATTTTGGTTCAAAAAGAGATTATTAAACAGCGGCTCGTCGGCTTTGCGAAATTCCAGAGTTCATGGAAAGGAAAAACAGTTGCCGTAGAATACGAAAATTTTGTCATGCCGGTTCAGCTTAGCGACAACGAGGAAATGATCCTTAAGGGCAAAATCGACCGCATCGATCAGCTTTCTGACGGAACGATTATTCTGTTGGATTACAAAACTTCTGTAAATTCGCCCGAAAAAGACCATCGCGATAAAGACGGCGCCTGGATTAATCTTCAACTGCCAGTTTATCGATATCTGTTTCTTAACAACGAGAAAGCGTTTCTCAGCGACATGAAACAGAGGGGCGTTGAAATAAAGGATATTCAGGACGTCCAAGTCGGATACATCAATATTTCTCAAGATAAAGATGTTGATTACACTGATTCCAAATGGAGTTCAGACGATTTTGAAATGGCAAAGGATAAAATGTTTGAGGTCATGGAGGATATCCATAACGGCGTCTTCTGGCCGCTGGAAGAAGACGTTAAATACGACGATTATCAGGATTACATTGAATGGCTAAAGACCGGCAAAGAATTAAAAAGGGAATAGAAGAAAACCTGCGCGCGCCTAACGTGGCTTGAGCTGGTCTTTCAAATGTCACAGTCAAATTAAAAATCCCACGAACATACATTCGTGGGATTTTTTGTTGTTTCTTCGTCCAGCGATTCCTGATTATCAGGACGTTGTTTTGATTAAACGCGATTACTTAAACGCCGAGGCAAGTTCCGTCATCGGGACGTCTTTCTGAGAGCCGTCTGCAAGGTTTTTAATCTGGACTTTGCCTTCTTCAAACTCTTTGCTGCCGGCAATGACGACGTACTTGAACCCCTTGCGGTCTGCGTACTGCATTTGCGCTTTGATCTTTTTCGGTTCAGGATACAGCTCGACTTTTACGCCGGCGCTGCGGAGTTCAACGGACATTTTAATATAGTCGTTGAGGCGTTCAGAATCGAAAAACAGAATCAAAACGTCTGCGGGGGTTTTGGCGTCGGGTAGTTTGCCGAGTTCTTCCATCGCTGCCAGGAGTCTGTCCAAGCCCAGCGACGCGCCGATGCCTGGCAGCTGCTGTTTTGTGTACAGTTCCGCTAGGTTGTCGTATCGACCGCCGGAACAGACCGACCCGATTTTGGGCAGTTCCGTTAAGAACGTCTCGAAAATGACGCCAGTGTAATAATCCAGCCCGCGGGCAATGGACAGGTCAATTTGAACGGCGGAATCGGCAATGCCAGCCGCCTTCGCGCCGTCGAGAATCTGGCGACGTCGGGCGATTCCCGCTTGAGCCAGTTCGTTTTGAGCCGCAATTTCCGAAAGGCGAGCTAAAACCTCGTCGTTCGTTCCCGTCAGCGACGCCATCGCAAGGAGGGATTCGCATTGCTCGTCAGTTGCGCCGGCGGTTTGTTTGAGTTCTTCGATGACCTTTTCCGCCCCGACTTTGGGGAGTTTGTCAATCGCTCTCAAAACGGAAACCGACTTGTCGCGCAAGCTCATCATTTCCAAAACGCCGTTGAGTATCTGTCGGTTGTTGACGTGAATAACAAACTGATCTTTGAATCCGAGTCGGCAGAAGAGCGTGTAGATTACCAAACCCGCCTCAATATCCGACTCGACGCCGGTTGTGCCAATCGTGTCGAAGTCGCACTGAACGAACTCGCGATAACGCCCGTGCTGCGTGTTCTCTCCGCGCCAAACCGGGGCGATGTGGTATCGCTTAAACGGCGTGCCAAGTTCGTTAATATGCTGAGCCGAAAATCGGGCAAGCGGCACCGTCAGGTCGAACCGCATGCCGACGTTGCGTCCGCCGGCGTCCTGGAACTTGTACATCTGCTTGTCCGTCTCGTCTGAACCTTTGCCTTGAAGAATTTCCAGATATTCCAAAGCAGGCGTGTCGATCGGAGCGAAACCAAAAGATTCGTATACCTCCGCGGCGGCGTTGATAATCTGACGGCGGGGAATCATCGTTTCCGGAAGGTAATCCCGGAAACCCTTAAGCGTTTGAGGGGTAATCATAAGTATTCGAAAGTAAATGGAAGGAGCAAGGAGGGAGGATTTAAATCAGATTGGCGCTATTTTGAATTATTTATCAGGACAGGCGCCAGCAAAACTCGCTGCAAATCCATCCTGGACTTCTTCGCTAAAAACTAATGAGCAGTTCGGAGCGACGCGCCGTTTTTCGGTCCCAGCAGGGCTTCTGCGTATTCGTAAAGCTGTTCGGAATCGTCAAAAAGTTTATCGTAGACCCAGTTGTCTTCGTACTCGCAGCGTTCGGTTGAATAAATGCGGCACACGTCAGGACGATGTTCGTAATTTTTGCAGTAGTTGTCGTCGCCCAGGTTTTTGCATTTGGTTGATACAAGCAGAAACCAGCTATCGTCTTCCGTAAAAATAGCGGCGTGTTCGTGCAAAATATACCATCGATAATTTTCAAAATCTTCCCATTCCGTTGGGGGATCGATAGCCAAAGCAAAGTATCGGCAGCACTTTCCGTTGCAGTAGTCGCATAAATTGGTTCCTTCCGGCAACAGGTCCCGATCCGGTTTGGTTTGAGGAATTTTTGACGAAGTATAAATCTGAGCCATTAAATATTCCCTTATTTAAGTGCAAGAAGAAGGATTATCTCTCACGATAAATGATTCGACCGCGATCAAGATCGTACGGACTAATCGCAACAGTAACATGATCGCCAGCAACAACGCGAATAAAGCTCTTTCGCATTTTACCTGCCAGTCGGCAAGTTACGAGATGATCGGAATTGTCGAGCTGAACGATAAACGCTCCGCGAACGGCTTCTTTAACTACTCCAGAAACCTGAATAAATTCTTCTTCTTTGTTACTCATATAATACCTCATGACAACAACCAAAAGAAATATTTGCCTGCAACCGCTGCAGTCAAATTTTATTTATTATACTGATTTTTCAGTTCATGTCAAATATTTAGAAGATATTTTTCTTAAAAAAATCAAAAAAACGACAGTTTTTTTATCTAAACTCCCGTTTTACCTTGACATTATGAACTTTTTACGTATAATTTGAGAAAAATTTATAAGAAGATTTCAAATTGAGCATAAGACGAATCTTTTGCCAAGTTCAACCGCCAACTCTTGTTTTGAATCCATGAACCAGAACTTTGACGAAATATGTAAATCGCGCGGGTTGTCGATTACCGTTCAGAGACAGAAAGTCTACGAAACGCTCATGGTAGACAAGTCTCACCCAACCGTAGACTCGGTTTACATGGCGGTGCGCAAAGCGATCCCAACGATTTCTCGCGCAACGGTTTACAGAACGCTGGAAACCTTGGCGGACGAAGGACTGATTCAACGGGTGTTGCATCCCGGCTCGTCCGCTCGCTACGACGGCAACCCGGCGCCTCACAACCATCTGGTTTGCACCGTTTGCGGAAAGACCGAAGACTGCATGGATTCCAGCTTGAACGCCATGCCCTGCCCTGACCGCTCGTCAACAGGATTTACGATTTCCGAATGCGAAATTACGTACCGCGGCGTCTGCCCGGACTGTCAGAAAAAAGCATAACAAATATAAGGAGATATTCTATAAGGAGATATTCAAAATGAGTAAAACATTGGTAGCGTATTTCAGCGCCAGCGGCGTAACAGCGTCTGTTGCGAAAAAACTGGCGGCGGCTGTCGGCGCGGATCTGTTTGAGATTCAGCCGGAACAGCTCTATACGGACGACGACCTCAACTGGCAAAACAGCCGCAGCAGAAGCTCTGTCGAGATGAACGACCGTTCCTGCCGCCCGGCGATTGCGTCCGCGGTGGAAAACATGGCGCAGTACGACGCCGTTTTCGTCGGGTTCCCCGTCTGGTGGTATCGGGAACCGTCCATTATCGACACGTTCATGGAAGCGTACGATTTCAACAGCAAGATAGTCGTTCCCTTCTGCAC
>JAZRTH010000514.1:0-4408 GCA_045651945.1 Thermoguttaceae bacterium | reverse complement strand
CAGCAGAATGAAATTGATGCAATTTTAGCTCGCGAAAAGGAACAAACTGTCGAAACCCCGGGTTTGGTTATCCCGTTTGCAATTGGCGACCGCGTCAAAGTAAAAGACGGCATGTTTGCCAATCAGGAAGGCGAAGTTGATAAAATCGATACCAAAAAGGGTCTTGTTACCGTTCTGATCAACACGATGGGACGTACAATGCCGTTTGAAATCGAATATCTTCAAATCGAGAAAATATAATTTTTCGGCGTCTGTAAAATTACATCAACTTGCATAAAATTGGTGTTTCAGCATAGGTGCATGCACACTTATATTGCAACATCATTGTGATATGATAATTTCCCTATAACAAAGCATAAGCAGGAATTGCAATGGCGAAAAAGTTAGTTGGAGAAGTCCGATTCCACGTTCCCGGCGGCAAAGCGACCCCTGCCCCGCCTGTGGGCACCTCGCTCGGTTCGTTCGGCGTGAACCTCGGACAGTTTGTAAAGCAGTTTAACGACCGCACTCACGAAAACGAAGGACTTCGCATTCCCGTAGTCGTTCGCGTTTTTGACGATCGTAGTTTCGAATTGACCACCAAAAGCCCGGCGGCTGTCGACCTGCTCAAAAGAGCAGCTGGAATCTCCAAAGGTTCCGGACGCGTTCCGAAGGACAAAGTTGGTCAGGTTACTCGAGCGCAAATTGCTGAAATCGTAGAAAAGAAGAAGGACGACCTTAACGCCCGCAACCCGGAACATGCCGCTCACATTATTGAAGGCACCGCCCGGAGCATGGGACTGGACGTGGTTGACTAGTTATCGTAATTTTTGCAAACGCGACGCGCATTTGTCCAGAATGCAACTCGCCTCAACATTTTATACGGATTTATAAGCAATGGCAAAACAATCCAAAAGAATGCGAGAATTGACGAAGAAGGTTCCCGGCTCTACTCCTATGACGCTGGCGGAAGCTGTTAAACTTCTCAAGACGTTTAACAACACCAAATTCGATCAATCCGTAGAAATCGCAATGCGTTTGGGTATTGACCCGAAACAGGCTGATCAGATCGTTCGCGGTTCGATTGTCCTTCCCAACGGCATTGGCAAATCCCTTCGCGTTGTCGTTTTCGCCAAGGGCGACAAACTTGACGAAGCTCTTCAGGCTGGAGCTGTTGAAGCTGGCGGTCCTGAACTGGCTCAGAAAATTAAAGACGGCTGGACGGATTTCGACGCTTGTATCGCAACTCCCGACATGATGGGCGTTGTCGGTCCGCTTGGTAAAATCCTCGGTCCTCGTGGTTTAATGCCCAGCCCCCGAGCGGGAACGGTTACCATGGACGTTGCGAAAGCCGTTCATGAATACAAAATGGGTAAAGTTGAATTCCGCAACGATTCCGCCGGCGCAGTCCAGGCGATTTGCGGCAAGCTCAGCTTTGAAGCCGATAAACTTCAGGAAAACATTCAGGCGTTCATCGACCTGATTCTGTCCCTCAAGCCGGCTGCGGCGAAAGGTCAGTATCTCAAAGGCATCGCGATCAGCGCTACGATGTCTCCTGGAATTCATGTAACGCTGCAATAAGCTGTTACAAAAACGCATATTTATGCGCCAGCCGAACGCTGTACATCGAGGCGTTCGATAATATACGGAATTAGGTTTTTATTCATTCAATAAGGTATTCCAATGAGTAAATTTGTTAAAGCATTGATGACTGACGAATTCGCGAAGAAGTTCGAAAACCTCGACGCGGCTATCGCAGTCAACATGGCTGGCTTGACGGCAAATCAGGCAAACCAGCTCCGCGGCGAATTGGAAAGCAAAGGCATCAGCGTTATGGTTGTTCGCAACCTGTTAGCCGCTCGCGCCACTGAAGGCAAAGCGACCAACGCGATGTTCAAAGCTCTTTCCGGAGCCAGCGCAGTTTGCTGGGGCGGTGAAGACATCGTCGCGTTAGCCAAAGAAGTCGTTCGACTTGCAGAAGACAAGCGTTTCGCCAAATTTGAGGCGAAAGGCGGCTGCATGGACGGCGAAGCGTTTCACGCTGAAATGGTCAAAGAAATCAGCAAATGGCCGTCTCGCGCTGAACAGCTTAGCATGTTGGTCGGACAAATTTTGGGACCGGGTTCGCAGCTTTCTGCGGCTATTACAGGTCCGGGTTCAGCTCTTGCCAGTCAGATCGCCCAAAAGGCGGAAGAAGACGCTCCGGCAGAAGCTGCCGCTGTCTGAGAACGACATACAATCCGCATTCAACATTCAGGCGGTATATCCCCTGACTTGAAAAACTAAAATCCGGTAATCAATCCGGTCAGACGAACAGAGGTTGCGTCTGTCATACGTGGTCGGTGTGAGCGACGTTGTTTTCCGGTGTGAGCGGAAGTGTTTCAAATAAATTTTCAACTGTACATGTCATGCGAATTGATCATAACATTTCCTTAGTGACGATTCGCTGTCAGGATTAACTAATAGCGAAAGGATTATACGATGTCCGAAGAAAAAGTTTTTGCTGAAGAAATCAAAGCCCTGGGCGATAAGATTGCTGCCCTTACCCTCAAAGACGCCAAAGCTCTGAGCGATTACCTGGAAGAAGCCTACGGAATTAAAGCCGCTGCTGGCGGAGCCGTTGTCATGGCTGGTCCGGTTGCTGGTGGAGACGCTGCTCCCGCCGCTGAAGAAAAGACCGATTTTGACGTTGTCCTCGAAAGCTTCGGAGCCAAGAAGCTCGAAGTTATCAAGGTTGTCCGCGCTGCCACCGGTCTGGGTCTGAAGGAAGCCAAAGAACTCGTCGAAGGCGTTCCCTCCAAGGTCAAGGAAGCCATTTCCAAGGACGACGCTGAAAAGCTGAAGAAAGAACTCGAAGAAGCTGGCGCAACCGTTTCTCTGAAATAAGTTCTTACTCAACAGGAATACTGAAACGATGCGAGATTGGCAACAATCTCGCGTTTTTTTATTGCTCTGAAAATCTTTAGAATTATTCTCGTCCCGTCTATTGCAATCAATTTCTATCTTTGGTATATTGTAAAATATCTGATTAAAAAACTATCGTTTACTAAACGATTCCCAATTCCCCCCTACCCTGTAAAATTGCCATGAAACGATTACTAACAAGCATTTTAGCGTTTGCGGTTATGACCGCTTTCGCCGCGGCGCAGGAAAAGACCATTTATCTGGACGAGATGGATTTGTCCAAGACAACCTGCGGCTGGAAGAAAACCGAAGCCAACAAAACTGTAGACGGCGCAGAGCCGTCTATTTGCGGACGCAAGTTTGAACATTGCGTCGGGCACCACGCGCCGGGCGACATTTTAATTGATCTGCCCAACCAGTGCGGCATTAGATTCACTGGCGTGATGGGCATCGACGACGAAACCCAAGGCAACGGTCATGCGGAATACGAAGTCTACTGCGACTGGAAACTCGTCTGGAAGTCCGGAGAGCTTGTCGGCAAAAAGCCTGCTAAGGATTTCTCAATCGACCTGACCGGCGTGAGTGTGCTGCTTATTAAAGCCTGTACGCTTCCGGAAGGATACGCATACGACCATCTGGATTTGGGAGACGCTAAAATCACGTACAAGGGCGACGCCGTCCCGCATACTCAGGGGCTGTCGAATTACAGGATCGTTGACGGCGTCTGCGTCAACCGGATGGACGAAGTCGGATCTGAATGGCTGGCGTTGTCACATTTGATTAAAACCGGAATGCGTCAGAACGCCAAAGACGAAGCGCTCGACCCGGCGGCGACGCTGTTTGATACGGACAGCGACCCGCTGGACATCGTCGTTCGACGCCTTGTTCCGCTGGTTGAAAAGCTGTCGTCCATGCCCAACGCGCCGGATTTGAGCAGGCAAAAGAAGGCTTTGGAACAGCTTCAAAAAGACGTCGAGTCAACGCCTGTTGACAACGTCGACGCCCGCAAGGCGCTGTTCGTCAAGGCGACTCAGCTTCGCCGTGAGATCGCGCTGAAAAACCCGCTGATCAACTTTACTGATATTTTGTTTATCAAGCGTCATTTTAACCCGGAGCCGGAAGTCGAGGGCAACCACATGTGCGACCAGTTCTTCGGATTCCATGGACGTCAAGGCGGCGGTCTGTTTGTTCTCAAAAATGCGTTTTCCGACAAGCCGGAAGCGATTGACCTGCTGGCGGACGTCCCCGTTGCGGAAGGACAGTACAAGGGAACGAGGCTCGACAAAACCTGGGCGTTTCTGTCGCCGGAACTGTCGTACGACAACCATGAAATTCTCTTCTGCGCCACCGACGCCAAACAGCCGCGTCACACTTACACGTGGACGGACGAGAACACGTATCATATTTTCAAGGCGAAGTTCGACCCGAAAACCCGAAAACTTTCCGACGTCGTTCAGCTCACTCAGGGCGCGTTCAACGACATCGACCCTTGTTATCTGCCCAACGGGAGAATCATTTTCATTTC
>JAZRTH010000513.1:0-2943 GCA_045651945.1 Thermoguttaceae bacterium | reverse complement strand
AGAAACACCTTTGGAGGGTTTCCCGAGCGGCCAAAGGGGACAGACTGTAAATCTGTTGTGTCCACACTTCGGAGGTTCGAATCCTCCACCCTCCATTACACTTCTCTGGCAGAAAAGTTCTAATTGAACAAAGTTCTATTTGAACGCATCTGCTGAAAAACAACTGCGGGTGTAGTTCAATGGTAGAACTCCAGCCTTCCAAGCTGACCACGAGGGTTCGATTCCCTTCACCCGCTTGTTTTTTATGCTGACGTAGCTCAGTCGGTAGAGCACATCCTTGGTAAGGATGAGGTCATGGGTTCAAGTCTCATCGTCAGCTTTTCGCAACAAGACATTTCTGTGCTATGCGAAAACGTTAAGGACGCACAATCGCATTTTAGCGGGCGTCGCAGGGTTTGCTGTTCTGGTGTAAGAACAGCGTTTTCGTTCTGGAGGCCTTACGTTGGCTACAGGCTATGTCCATCCGGGGCCGAACGAAAAAACGTACCTGAGTTAGTATTATCAATGCCTTTTTCAAAGATTTAGGAAATCAAAACAAATGGCAAAGGACGTATTCGAACGAACAAAAACTCACGTCAACGTTGGTACGATTGGTCACATTGACCACGGCAAGACCACGTTGACCGGCGCTATCCTGGCGGTTCAGTCTGCAAAGGGATTGGCGAAATTCAAGTCTTACGCTGATATCGCCAAAGGCGGTACGGTTCGCGACGCTTCTAAGACGGTTACCATCGCGGTTGCTCACTGCGAATACGAAACCGAAAAGCGACACTACGCTCACATTGACTGCCCCGGCCACGCCGACTTCGTCAAAAACATGATTACCGGCGCTGCTCAGATGGACGGCGCTATCCTCGTCGTTTCCGCTGCTGACGGCCCCATGCCCCAGACTCGTGAACACGTTCTTCTGGCTCGCCAGGTAAACGTTCCGAATTTGGTCGTCTTCCTGAACAAGGTTGACCTCGTTGACGACCCCGAACTGCTCGATCTGGTCGAAATGGAAATTCGTGAACTGTTGACAAAGAACGAATTCCCCGGCGACGATATTCCGATCATTCGCGGATCCGCCTCTTTGGCTTACAACAACCCCACCGACCCCGAAAAGACCAAGTGCATCGACGAGCTTATGAACGCTATCGACACTTACTTCCCGGATCCGGTTCGTGAAGAAGACAAGCCGTTCTTGATGGCTATCGAAGACGTCTTCTCCATTGAAGGTCGTGGTACTGTCGCCACCGGTCGTGTTGAACGCGGCGTTGTTAAGGTTAACGACAACGTTGAAATCGTTGGTCTGTCTGCTGAACCCCGCAAAGTCGTTGTTACCGGCGTTGAAATGTTCAACAAGACGTTGGACGAAGGTCGCGCTGGCGATAACGTCGGATGCTTGCTCCGCGGTATCAAACGTGACGAAATCGAACGCGGTCAGGTTCTCGCCAAGCCGGGAAGCATTACCCCGCACACCAAGTTCAAGGCTCAGGTCTACGTTCTGAGCAAGGACGAAGGCGGCCGAAGCACCCCGTTCTTCTCCGGATATCGTCCGCAGTTCTACTTCAGAACGACCGACGTTACCGGTTCGATCAAACTCGCTGAAGGCGTCGAAATGTGCATGCCCGGCGACAACGTCGAAATCGAAGTCGAATTGATCAAACCGATCGCCATGGACCAGGACGTTCGTTTCGCTATTCGTGAAGGCGGTCGTACAGTCGGTTCCGGAAAAGTTATTCAGATTATCGAATAATTTCCAAAAAAATCACAATTTTAAGCGAAAATCTTCATTGTACCTATTGACAAATATTGCTCTGTAGGTACAATGCTGAAAATTTGAGATCAACCTCAAGTATTTCGCTAGGGGTGTAGTTCAACGGTAGAACAGTGGTCTCCAAAACCATCGATCAGGGTTCGATTCCTTGTACCCCTGTTTGAATAATAAACGCAGAAATCAACGTAAAGGATTTACAAGTGAATTCATTCGTAGAAAGCATGTTTCAGGCTGGCTTGTACAAAAAAACTCAAGGAAAGAAAGTACGCCAGGGCACCGCATACGCGTTAGCATTCATTTTCCTGGTAGCCGCCTACCAAACAACAGTCATGCTCAGAAATGCAGCATGGGCTAATGAAACTATCGCTTATATTACAGGCGGTCTGATTTTTGCTGTTGGCGCATGGATTTCATATCGTATCGTTAACTGGCCCAGATTTGCAGACTTCCTTATTTCCGTTGAAGCGGAAATGAACAAAGTTTCCTGGCCAACGCGTTCAGAATTGATTCGCAGTTCGATAGTCGTTTTGGTTGTATTATTCATCCTGGCTATCGCGTTGTTTTTCTTCGACGTTATTTGGGCGCTGCTGATTCAATGGGGATTCAGAATCCTGGATTGGCTGTTCCTTTAATATAATACATATTCGTTCGACCGCTAACGATTAGGGATGACTATCCCGAGCGGCAGTCAGACGCCTGACGTTATGGTTTCTACATTTGGAATGCGTTACCGCGCATTCGGTTTACCAACCTGTTAGAGATCGCAAAAGTGGAAAAAGAACCCAAACAAGCTCCCAAGCTCACGCCTGCCGACAAAAAATGGTATATCATCAAGGTTCAAAGCAACCGTGAAGACACCATTGCTGAACGTTTGCGAAAGCAAGCGCAGATTGCAGGGCTGGGAGAATGGTTTGGACAGATTCTCGTTCCTTACGAAAAGGTAACGGAATTGTATCACGGAAAAAAGCGCGTTGTTAAACGCAAGCTCTATCCGGGCTACATTCTCGTAGAAATGGTTATTACAGACGAAACCTGGTTTCTCTGCCGAGAACTTCCGGGCATTGGAGATTTTGCCGGGGCGGCTGGTAAAGCCATTCCTATGGAACAGAGCGAAATTGACGCAATTTTAGCTCACGAAAAGGAACAGAATGTTGAAAATCCGGGTCTGGTTATTCCGTTTGCAA
>JAZRTH010000512.1:0-3472 GCA_045651945.1 Thermoguttaceae bacterium | reverse complement strand
TTTAAGATTAAGCGTCTGAGCGTCCAGAGCCTCTTTGCCCAGATACTGTCTGACGCCTTGTGTGAATTTGTCGTCCAGCGTGTACAAATAGCAGTTGTCCAGCAGCGGCGAACCGTAATGTTTTGCTTCCGGCATGCGGCGAATCCGACCGATAGTTTGAACCTCAAACGTTTCGTCCATATTGTGCCGCAATTTGACCAGAATATGCGCTCGCGGACAGTCCCAGCCGGTGGCGATTGCCTGTTTGATAATAACCGCGATTGGCTCGGCGTCTGGCTGTTCGATGTCGTCCAAATTCTCCTTTTGATTCGCCAGCCAGACGGCTAACAAGCCGTTATCGTAAGTCGCGGCGCCCTGTGAGTCAAACCAGCTTTCCACCTCGTCTTGAAGGGCGCCGGAATTGTTGGGAAGCTGAACGATTATCAGCGGTATAACTTTCGTTCCCTGACGGTCAAACGCCGCTGCCAGCTCCCGCTGTTTGGCTAACGCTCTTTCAAGAAGAAACTCAGTCTGACTTTCGACTTGAACATGTTTGGGAAAGTCCTCGTTAATGACAAGCGCTTTTTTAATCAGCCCTTCTGCAATAACGTCTTCGTCTGAAATGTCAATTATCAAAGCGTTAGCTACTCCTTGGGGCGTTGCGGAAGAGCGAATAATCTTTTCCGTATGAAACATATTGAGAATATCCGCCGCCTTGACCGTGTTGTTTTGATGGCTTTCATCTACGATAATGGTAAAGCGCAGATTGGCGTCAAGCGCCCGTTGGATGTGTTCGTAAAAGTTTGTACGCTCTCCGTCTTTAAGAGCGTTGTTTCCCTTTTTCGTCAACTTTTCCCAGTTGATAAAGCAAACGTCTCCGGATTCAAACCCGGTCAGCATGACGTCCGGCAGAAGTTTCGTCTGGGCGTTATGGATATAGATATCCATCTTCTGCTTGCTTTGCTCTTCCAAATCGCCTTTTCCCGGCGTCAGCCAAACAAAAACATGGTTTGAATGACCGC
This sequence comes from Thermoguttaceae bacterium, assembly GCA_045651945.1. Classification (GTDB taxonomy): domain Bacteria; phylum Planctomycetota; class Planctomycetia; order Pirellulales; family Thermoguttaceae; genus RUG11551. The sequence goes on along the minus strand of JAZRTH010000512.1, from coordinate 2,471 downwards.
GATTGTACTCGTCCATGAAATGCGTCAGAATAATCGTCTTTCCGCTTCCGGTGCAGCTTTTGAGAACAATGTCTCGCCGCGGGTTTTCCATTGCTTCTAAAAGTTGGGCTATCGCTTTATTTTGAAATGACGCCAGAGTCAGGTTCATGGTTTCTAAACGGGCTAAAGGGAATGATATAAATCGAACAACGCATCAAACGCAGCGCCTACGATTCTTCATAATAGTATTGTGGAATGACGTTGACAGTGATTTTACGTCTTTTGAGCGCCGCGCTCTGCTTGCCGTTAATAAGAACGTCATGACCAACATACAGGGCTTTACAGGCTTTCAGCGCATTGCGATTTTCCATAAACGCATCGAGTTCTTCGTCCGTCAGAACGATGGCTATTTCAGAATTGTTACGGAAATTGACGCCGTTTTCCAGTTCGACCAATTCTCGAATATGGAGCAACAGCTCGTCGGCGTACTCGTAATACAAACGTTCAGAAATAGGAACAAAATCGATTTTATAGTATTTCAAAGACGCGGCGTAATCTTCTTTGTCAATAACCCGCTTTATGCGTTCGTAGGTTATGTCGCGGCAGATATTATTCTCGTTATTTGTACAGAGAATAAATCGCCGCGCCCCGCCGTCCTCCGCGTTCAATTTAAGAACCGCGTGCCCCGTCGTGCCAGACCCGGCGAAGAAATCGAGGACGGTTGTGCGCTTCTTAAAAAAACTTGCTCCATGTATTAACTCATATATTAGCGAAACGGGCTTGGGATAATTAAAATCAATATCTAATTCTTGAAGCTCGTTAACTCCATTTTTATTAAGGTGTTTTATAATCGAATAAAATTTGGAACAATCCAAATCTACTTGTTTTAATCTGCCAACTATATGTAAACCATTAGGTTTCGAAATAAGAATATAGTTGCCTTGTTTTATGCCTTTATCAATTTCTTTTTTAAAATCAAGCCCTTTTATTTCTTCAATTTCTTCATAATGACAATTACCGTATTTTCCAAATTCCTTACGTAACCAATCTTCTTGAATCCAATACTTTACTCCTTTCTTTTCAATTATTTTGCCACGTATATCTTTTGGTCGGGCTAGCGGTGTAAATTTTGAAATGTTTTTTGCGTATACAAGACAATAATCATGCCCTTTAACAACTTGTTTTGCCAGTCCGCCTCCTTCTGCTCGAATAACACAGAAGTTAGCAATAAAATTACTTTCAGAAAAAATAGAATCTGACAAAACTTTCAATTGAGCAAATTCATTATCATCTATTGAAATAAAGATTACACCTGTATTTGCTAATAGTTTGTTAGCAATTATTAATCTTTCTTTAATAAAAGATAACCATTTTGAATGTCTATATGTATCACGTATATCAACAATATTATCGTTATATACAAATTCCTTTCCGGTATTGTATGGCGGATCAATATAGATTATATCAATTTTTCCTCGGTGCGTTTTAAGAAGCAGTTCCAGCGCGGCGAGATTGTCGCCCTCTATAAGACAATTCATCTGTCCGCCGTTGTCAATAAACAGGTCTTCCTGTTCAGTTAGAACGGGGGCGTGGGTTTCCAGAGTTTCATCTATTGCCTCCCGATGTTCTTCAAAAACCAGACCGTACTTTTTCCCTTTAACATCCTTTTCCAACTCGCTGAGATAGGTTAGCAGCCGTCCGGCGTTTTCGTCCTGAGCCGAATGCTTGATAAATTCCCGAATCTCCCTGATTTTTCGAATAGACTCTTCACGGCGCTGTTGAGAAAGGTTCATGAGCTGCCCTCACTTCAATAAAAAAGCGTGAACTTGATAGAGGTATCCTGAAAACTAGGGTATTGGTCGACCCGTGCTGACAGAATAAGTCTACAAGCCCACGCATACAGCGAGGGCGTTCAACTTAATTCTTTTCAGCACTTCAAATGACCAATTTTTAGTTTTAAAGAATCAAGCTAATCGTCGCTTTTATATCAAATTGTTTTGTTGGTTAAAGGTATTTCGATAAAAATTCCTTTTTTGTTAAGTGTAGGTTATATGCGGACGCCGACGTCCCGACCTCCGCGACAGTTTATATTTATTATAATCATTTTATGTGAATAGGGAATGGGGGAGGGAGTCCCGATTTAGGAAGCGGGCGAACACGCCCGCGAACCAGCAGGTCTGACGGGCTTTCCACGTACTAAAGATTTTAGAGGCTTCCGACACAAGCGACCAACGGGAGCGATTATTACACGTCTCGCGCGGCAGCGCGGATCGGCTCCCCCGCCATCGGGGGCTTGAAAAAACTTTCGGTCGCCAGCAAGCTGGCTCCCTTTTAGGGAAGTTTTTTCAAGTTTAATTTATGAGGGGAAAACCTTTTTTGAAAAAAAGGTTCTTCCCCTCAAACTCCCCTTTCCAAAAAACTTTAGCAAGGGAAGGAGAGAAAAAAACTATTCCACAACAACTTCTTTCGTCTGCGCCGCACCAGACGCGTCT
>JAZRTH010000511.1:0-1646 GCA_045651945.1 Thermoguttaceae bacterium | reverse complement strand
CGGCGTTGACTGGTACGATTCCGGAATCGGGTTCGCCATCCCGTGGGAAAGCGTCCAGTCTGTATTCCCCAAACTCGCCAAAGGCGAAAACATCGTTCCGGGATTTATCGGCTTCGCGACGGAAATTCCCAACCCGTCTGTTGCAGAACCGGTTCTGGTTGACCCGCCCAAAGACTCGCCCGCTGCCAAAGCCGGGTTTAAAAAGGGCGACCGGATTGTTTCCGTCGACGGGAAACCGGTTGCAACGTTCGCTCAGTTCAAGACTGCCATTTCCGGCAAAGCTCTCGGCGACACGATCGAAGTTACCGTTGAGCGCAAAGGGAAAAAGGACGCTGACCCTGTAACAATTACTCAAAAGATTACTCTGGCGGAACGTCCGAAAAAGGTCGAAAAAGAGGAAGAGGAGAAAAAGCCCGGCTTGCTGGATCAACTCCGAAAGAATCTCAAAGACCTTATGCCCAAACTGCCGAAAAAGCCTGAAAAATGAACATATCGCTCAAAGACAAAGGGCGATATATCTTCTGGATGGGAATCGCCCTGCTGACGCTCCGATTTGTCATGGCGTTCAAGACGGGCGATTTCACGCGACAGGAAGCCAGTCTGGCGGCGACCGGGCTTCGCGGCGGAATCATGCTCACAACGATCGGCTTGGCGTGGGATCAGCTGATTAAACTGCCGCTCTGGCTGTTCATTTTGATTCCGATTGCAACGCTGCTGGTTATCGCCTGGCCGCGGCAAGCGATGTTTCTCATCCCGCTGATATTTATTCTGCTTCTTGTCAAGCGGTGGTTTGACAGATGGACAACGCCTGAGACAAAAAAGAAAAAGAGTCGGAAAAAACGAAAGAGTTAGGAATGAGGCAGTAGGCAATAGGCAGTAGGCAGTAGAAGCGCGTAGCGGTTCAATATTAATAGCCGTGGGTTTTAACCTACGGAGGTCTCTTTCCCACTCTTGACCATTCTATAAAAACAGCTATAATATATAATATCTTGGATTTCTCAACCACCCAGACGTAACAAAACAAATCATGCCAAACGAAGACGATTCAAGACGACTTATTGACGCGCGACTTGAACAGGCGGGCTGGGTTGTGCAGGACTTTGACCGGCTCAACCCTCGCGCCTCGCTTGGCGTTGTTGTTCGGGAATTCCCGACCAGTTCCGGTCCGGTTGACTACGTTATCTTTGTTGACGAAAAGCCAGTGGGCGTAATCGAAGCCAAACGAGACTCCCTCGGCGAAAACCTGACCGCTGTTGAAGGACAGTCCGGACGTTACGCGAACAGCTCGCTGCGGCATATAAACGCCGATTACAAAATCCGCTTTGCGTACGAAGCCACCGGTCAGCTGACTCGTTTTACAGACTACAAAGACGTCAAATATCGATCCCGGCAGGTCTTTTCGTTTCACAGACCGGAAACGCTGCGCGCGCTGCTGGCTCAGGACGACACGATTCGCAACAACATGAAGCGGTTCCCGGAATTCGACTCGACCGGTTTCCGAAAATGCCAGATAACGGCGATTGAGAATCTCGATAAATCGTTTGCGGACAACCGTCCTAAAGCGCTGGTGCAAATGGCAACCGGCGCAGGCAAAACGTTTACGGCAATCACGTCGGCGTATCGGCTTTTGAAATTCGGCAAGATGA